>JASFMT010000134.1:0-8478 GCA_050117455.1 Gammaproteobacteria bacterium
TCCGGCTTGGGAAGTAAAACTTGGCCATCAGGATTCGGAGCTGGAAGCCTGATGTTTCTCCTGATGATATTTACCCAATATGGACCAGATCCCGCACAATGGCCCAAAAATATAGGCAGCGTACAACGACAGGTAGTCCAACAGCGGAATTGCGGTGATTCCCGGTGACCCGGCGGATCGGTAGATAAGAGGCCTGATATTTTGAAGCGCCCGGGCGAACACGTCGGCGTCAAAATAATAATGGAAGAAATCGGAGGGCACCCAAATGAGTAGCAGGATAATCAGCCACAGGGCACCCGCGGCGACCAGGGCCAGCACAAAGATCAGGGCCCAATAGGCGGCGGTGGAAACGACACTTTCAAAAAATACCTGCCCGAAATGCTGTATCCGGTCTTTATACCCTTGCGCCTCATACGCAAATGACGCCCATGCGGCGATGACCGCGATAACGCTTGCGACGGTGACCAGATACCATTGTAAGGGGGTTAGTTCCATTATCATTCTTGGCTGATGGGTTTGGCTGACAACGCGTCCTCACGGGGCGAAGGATTAAAACCTGCTCTCCTGTGCATTTTTATAGGTGTTGGTTATGAGCTGATTATATTTTATACACGATAGCGTATATGAATTCTGATGCGTTGACAATAGCGAATTGGTAACGCGTTATGACGGCTAACTGCGTTAAGAGGCAGAGGAAATCCTGCAAAGCAAAAGGGCCCGTTGAGACAACGGGCCCGATCGAGGGGGTTACTGAGTTACTGCTGTCTGAGTGAAAACGTCATTAACGTACAGGGGGCTTATACATAACGCTGACGTTATCGAACAATTTCCATGTTACGTATATTTTGTCCGTCTGCGGGCGACAAAGTTCCGGGCGCCGATAAAATTTTTAACCCTCTCTGTAGAATGTTGACGGTGTGAGGATTCCTAGGGTAGTTCCTTCGGGCGGATAAAATGCTGTAAACGGCCCTGGCGGTCGCCGATATGTTGCCAGCTCTGTTGAAACCGGAGATGGACGAGATTGGCCGTGGTGAGCAGTTTGCCATTGTCCGTATAAGGCAGGGGATCGGCACACCATTTCAGGATGAGGCTTTCCAGGCCCGGATTATGTCCCACTACCATCAATGATTGGCTGCTGTCACTGGTCTCACCAATGACCTCGACCAGGGAGGAAACGCTGGCCAGATACAGGCGGCGGTCGTGGACAATGTTTTGCGCGGACAATCCAAGTTGTTCGGCAATAGCCGCGGTAGTTTGCGCCGCACGGCGCGCCGGTGAGCTGATTATAAATGCCGGCGTGATGCCTACGGATGCCAGCCACCGGCCCAGGCGCGGCGCATCAGTCATACCGCGGCTAGACAAGGGTCTATCGAAGTCCGTTGCTGGTCCGTCAGTCCAGTCCGATTTGGCGTGACGGACAATATATAAATCCCTGGCCGTGCTCATAAGCGGGCAATGATGTGATATTGGGTATAAGGGTTTATGTGTGTCTGGTTAGCCATCGTTACTGGTAACGGCTGTTGTTTTATCACACCATTACTGAATGGTCCAGGTCCGCGTTTTACTCAGATCAATGTTCCGGTTATCGACCAATGTTTTTTTAAACGCGTTGGTCGCCATTAGATCCACGCATTGTGAGTAAATCGTTATGGAAAGTTTTTCACTGGGCCGTAACATACGGGTCAGGGTCTGATATTGTTGGCTGGTGGAACCGCAAGGCCTGTATTCCACCGTATTTACGACATGGGTTGATGCATTCACAATGGCAATTTTGTGAGCCACCATTGGCTGCTGGTCGACGGCAGGCGCTTGCCCCTGATTCGATAGTCCGCTGCAAGCGTTGATGATTGTGGCTATGAGCACGACAAATATCAACCGAAATGAGAATAAAAAGAGTTTTGGTAGTGTGGATGGGCTGATAGCTGCTTTCGTACGGGAGCGAATTTTCATTATCTCTTTAAGTCAAGTTTTACCGAATAAGATAGTACCTATAGTCGGTACAACCGGCGCTAATTTTAACGGTATACTGTGAGGTATTTCAAACAACAGCAAATATCGTCGGAAGGCGGTAAACCGCGCCTTGAGGAGTGTATTGATGGCCGCTGGGAGTCCAATGGATGTTTAGTAAATTGTTACTGGTGTTACCAATATTAGTTAGTTCGGTTGGTATGCAGGGGGATTCATTTAATCAGATATTTCACCTGTTGGAGTCTGCAACCACGATACCTGTGGCACAGGCGGACGACGGGGAAAACCGCAACAACGTTGCTTCGTTGCCACGCGACAACCCGTCACTAACGGGACGATCCGAACACAGCGTCACTGTTGATCTGCAATCATATCGTTATTCTCTGTATACGCCTGCCGGTTATAAACCGGCGACAGCGGTTCCTTTGGTGATTACGCTGTCCGATATTGGCACTCGTACCTCGCGTTTTATGCATTACATTCGTTTTAATAAAATTGCTGATCGCTACGGGTATGCCGTTGTTTATCCCCATTTGTATCAGGATAAAGACCTGCTGCAAGCGGTGCTCGATGGTAAAGGGGAACGCGCAGCCGCGATATTGCGCCAGCTGGCGGATGACGTGATGGAACACCGCAATATTCGTAAGGATAAAATCTATCTGGTTGGATTTTCCAGTGGCGGTATAATTGCGTTAGACGCACTATGTGATTTAACAATGGATATTGCCGGGTTTGCGGTAGTCGCGGCATCCTTGCCCGCACAATCCCGCTCTCAGTGTAAAAACGCCCGGCAACAGATTCCGGCGTTGTTTATCGCCGGGCGAGACGATCCGTACATGCGCTGGCAAATGGGTGACTCGCAACCGCCTAGAAAAATTGCCGGCCTGTCCATCGACCTGTTGCCGGTTGTGACCACGGTGGAATACTGGACGCGCCGAAATCAGTGCGACCTGCGGCCATTGATGACGGCAGTGCCCAACACGGACCTTCGTGACGGCACATCAGTAACACGCTTAGCCTACGATGGGCACTGTGTATCCGGGTATCCTGTTATTCTTTACGCGGTGACCGGCGGCGGGCATACCTGGCCCGGTAATCAATATCAACCACGGGCCGATGATGCTGGAAAAACGTCCCAGGATATCGACGCATCGGAATTGATCTGGACGTATTTCGACATGACTCATAAGCTGCTATCCACGGATAGCGCCAATGGCAAACATCTGGCAAATTGACAGTCTTATAGCACGGGTTAATATTTTGGTATTGCCGAATATCTTCTACAGTAATATTGGTTGGTAAAGCCCGTTTTCCTGTTACCATGAATAAGATATATTCCAGTTAGACACAATTAATAACAACAATGTGGAAATAGATAAAAACTAACGACATAAACGGGGCGGTAGCAGTATGCAACTATTTAAACGGGTAATTGGGGGCCTGGTGTTGGCGTTATTGGTATCAAGCAACGCCCAAGCCGAAGAGGGGGAATTCTCGCTGGGTGTGGCAACGATTACGCCCAACGGTGTAACCGCAAAGTACTGGACGTCGGATGTCACGGCCATCGAAGTATTCGGGTCATGGTCATTTAATTCCGAAGAATACAAATTCCATGTCAATTTACTTCTCCATGATTTTGACAAGATTCAGCTGGAAGGAGAGCGCATAGCTTTTTACTATGGGGGCGGCATACGGATCAAGGAAGAAAAAAACAAGGACACCCGATTAGGCGTTCGAATTCCCTTTGGTGTCTCCTATTTTACGCAGTCTGTTCCCGTTGAGTTTTTTGGGGAAGCAACACCGCGCATAAATATCTACCCCAGTACCAATTTCGGTCTGGATTTGATGGTGGGATTGCGCTACCGGTTTATTTAAGTCATTTTTTGAGTCTGGTCGGAAAATGTAAAATTTTATATTTATACATTCTCAATGTTTCTCAGGAAGTTGCTCCCAATATTTTTTGTAAGCATTGTTAGTTGCGCGCCGATTCCGGAAAGGTCTCAGCCGTTGCCAGCGGCGGAGGAAAAACTCGTTGACGGTATGCAGGTGCTGCGAGATGTCGAGGCCGTTGATAAAAGTGCTGCACTGGATGCTTTTCAAGAAGCCTGTCAGTTAGGAAACAACAATGGTTGCCATAAGGTTGGAACAGCGTACGGTAAAGGGCTGTATGGGCTGCCACAGAATTCTTCCAAAGCGAGACAATGGTATTTGAAGGCGGCCATCAGGGGTTACGCGCCTTCTCAACAAAACCTCGCCAGTTTGCACGCCTACCGGTTGCTCGAGAGCCCTGACGATATCGAAGGTTATAAATGGTTGTTGCTGGCGGAACAGGCGGTTACCAGGTGCCTGCCGGGCACTATTGAGGCACGGGCTAATACGAGCGAAAATGAGCGCAAACGTTTGTGCCAGTTAGCTGCGGCGGGTCAGGGACGGCTACGGTCAATATTTCGCAAGCGAATGTCGCCAGAGCAATTGCGTCAGGCCGAGTCGCAAGCCAGACAATGGGCTGTACAACATTAAACAGTTCAAATCAGCGGCGAAATTGTGTGACTGGGAAAATAAAAAAGCCCGCGGGGGTAGCGGGCTTTTTTATTTTAGACAACATACTTAGAGGAGTAGGAACAGAAACGGTTACCTACGATGCTTAGTGTATGAGGAGCTGGCTGAACACACGCTTAACGGGATGTTCAGAAGTATTCTTAACGTGCTGCTTTATAGAAATTGGTGTTAACGCGAATACCGTTAAACCCTGTTGACTATTAACAAACGCTAATCATGTCCTTGCTAGTCACCGAAATTGGTCCCCACTTTTCGGGCACTATCAATCCATGGATGATCAATGGGAACCAGTTTTCGATGTCCGGCCACATCCTCAATGGGCACCGGTTCATAACCCTCGCCGCGTGCCGCCACCATCACCCCAAAACGTCGTTGCTGAATTAGATCGGCGCATGCGGTTCCCAGCCGAGTTGCCAGTAACCGGTCGTTGGCGGACGGTATGCCGCCGCGCTGCAGGTGGCCAAGGATCGACACGCGAGATTCCAGACCGGTGAGTTCCTCAAGTTGTTTGGCGAGCCGGAAGCTGTGATCCACCTGCTGTTGCTCCAGTTTCTTGATGTCTTTTTTTAATTGTTTTTTCTCATCCTTGGACGTTGTATTGTCTTTTTTTGCATCGAGTATATTCAATTTCTCCGCGTCCTGTTTTGATAACGCTCCTTCCGCGACGGCGACGATGCTGAACTTTTTGCCGCTGCGTGCCCGTTTTTTAATGGCTTCCGCCGCACTTTCAATTTCATAGGGAATTTCGGGGATCAGAATTACGTCCGCGCCACCGGAAATGCCCGACCCCAACGCGAGCCAGCCGGCACGATGGCCCATGATCTCGACGATGATAATCCGGTGGTGACTGTGCGCGGTGCTATGCAGGCGATCTATGGCTTCGGTGGCGATATCCATGGCGGTATAAAAACCGAAAGAAACGTCGGTTTTAGCGATATCATTATCGATGGTTTTCGGCAAGGTGACAATATTGAGACCGTGTTTCATCAGATGCAGGGCGTTTTTATGAGTACCACCACCCCCCAGGCAGATAAGCGCGTCCAGCTGATTGGCATGATAGTTTGCCACAATGACGTTGGTCATATCCTGGACTTTATTGTCGACAGTCATTCGGTGCGGTTTGTCACGGCTGGTGCCGAGAATGGTGCCGCCCACGGTGAGAATGCCCGATAAAATATCGCCTTCGAGTGGGACGGTCTGGTTTTCCATTAAACCGCGAAAGCCGCTGCGAAACCCAATCACGTTCATATCGTAGTTGGCTTTCGCGGACTTGCCGACGCCCCGAATGGCGGCGTTTAATCCCGGACAATCCCCGCCAGCGGTAAGAATGCCAATATGCAACGTCATGTCTGTACCTCGATGATCAACCTATTTGGTTGCGCAAAGCGTAGCAGAAGTTTGCTACAGGTAAAATGTTTTAAGCAGCGAATGTGCGACGCAAATCATCGCGGGATGAAAAAACCCGCATCAGTGTTTCTACTGTGCGGGTTGTAAAGATACGCATCGTATTGGCTTTTATTGCACCGGGCGAAGCCGGATTTCAATGCGTCGGTTCTGGGAGCGGCCTTCCGCGGTTTCATTACTGGCCACCGGTTCATTTTCACCATAAGAGACCGCTGTTAGCTTGTCGCTATCCACCCCCTGTTTTTCCAGTAGCCGGACTACGCTGGCGGCGCGTGCGCCGGCCAGCTCCCAGTTGGTGGGATATTTCTGGGTGAGCGATCCTCGTATGGGAATGTTATCGGTGAATCCCGCCACGATGACCTGGTGTGGGATGTCTTTCAGTTTCTCGCTTACTTTAATGATGACTTCCTGTCCGGACTTATTTAGCGCGGCGGATCCCGATGAAAACAGGATATCTTCCGACAGATTAACGTTAACGCCATCTTTCATTTCCTGGATCTTGATGGTTTTGGCGTCCAGCTCGCTCGATAATTGCTGTACCAGATCATCGTAAAGTTTATCGGTTTTTTTCATGTACTCCGCGGTAGCCTGCAGCTTCTGGGTGGTCTCGGCCAGGGCTTTTTGCTTCGCCGCCAGTTCGTCATTCATGGTCTGTAGTTGCTGCGTTCGGGATGCCAATTGGCTGTTGATTTCATCCAGTTGGGCGTTTTTCTCATCCAGTTCCTGGTTTGTCGCGTTGAGTTTGTTGGTGGTGGTTTCAAGTTCGGTTTCCAGCTGCTGTTTTTGTGATTCAAGAGATTCCACCCGGTTTTGCAGCATTTTTAAATTTTGTGCCAGGGCGTCCCGATCTTTTTTAATAGCCTCTGCTTCCTGAACTGCGGATTCGTATTTGGATTTTGAGACACAACCTCCAGACATGACGGCAACTAGTATTAATCCGAGGATGACATAACTGGTGTTGGGAATACGATAACGAGATGTGACTGGTGCGAGCATCGACGCCTCCGGCTAGTGTTCTGGTTATTCGGGGTCAATTGACTAAGTCATACTGGCTAACCAATAGCCAGTATGGTTCTGATGTGCAGTCTACTACGAATAATTGTTATTTAACAGGCACTTGTGGGATCAAAATATAGACAACTGATAGGCTTAGCATGCAATGCGAATATCAGTCCCATGCGGGAGCCCTGAGTTACCGATTAATGTTATCGATCATCAGGTAAAGATAAGTTTGTCGCCATCATCAATTTTTTCAATAATCCGTTAACCACCTGAATTGCAACAACACTTGTCATTGCAACGCCTTCTGGCCATGGCCGATAAATAAAAATAGGTCATCGAGGAGTTTCGTCTATGGCAAACCATTTCGTCTCTGAAAAAGTCCAGGTAGATGTCTACGAGAGAAACCGGAAATATTTTGCTAACGTAGGCTGGCACCAGTCCCGGCATTCGCTGGGACCTGCCGATACCCGTGATGAAATATACCAACTGGTCTATGGGTTTCTTTCTGATCTTAAACTGATGAAAGAGCTCAATCAAACGCCGACGCCTTGTCGCTAGTTCATCAGCTGCGACGTTTTTTCCGTATGATACGTTAAGGGTTAAGATCAGGCGGAAAGGTTTTCCAGTTCGTGTTCGCTGTCCAGTTCATCATAGATGGCAAGGTCACTTTTCAATTGCGCTCGTAAATCGGAAAAGCGCGCTTTTACGTCGTTGAGAGGGGACTTCTTCAAAGACCGGATTGCTTTACGGTAGGCATCAGCGGCTTCAGCGGAAAGAAACAGCCCATTACCATCTTCAAAATACCAGGCCTGCATATCTCTCAGGACACTGGTTTTCGTCGAGTTATCCAGTGACTCTGACAAGCTGTTTACTGATTCGGTGATTTCCCATAGTCCTTTATAAGCCTCCAGCCGGGGAATCAGTATTTCCGTGCTGCGGGCCAGTTCCTCATTACTTAAATCAAATATTTTTTCGACCTGGCGAATTAATTCGTGACGCAGGGCGTCGACGTCACGGCTCACCACCAGCTCGACAGATTTTATGTTATCCACTACAGCACTGTGTTGGTGGATCATGGTTTCCATTCTATTGTGGGTATGCTGCAGGTTTTTGTTGACCTCGTTGAACGATGCCTGAAGCGTGCTAATACGCCGGGTCGTGCGGACAAACAGCACGATGAAAACAATAATTAATAGCAGCAAAAACGCTGCCACGCCCAGCAGAACACTGAAATCGATAGCAACTTGTTGGGGTAATAAATCCTGCACTTTGTCATCCTTGGTACGGTGTCGCGCTTGCAGCTGCGCATATACCCGTTGTCTGACTAACATTAAACAATATATATGATTTATGTTATTCCCGTCCGGGCTCGTCTGGTGAAAACCGTGTATCCCTCGCGTCGTTCAGGGCTGAGGCCACTGACGGCAGTCATATATCCTTCCAATTTACGCATATATTATGACAATCCCGGCTTACCAGCCAGTGTCAGGGCGTAATTTAATCCCATTATTATCAAAGTTGTTTCGCGATTAACCAGTCCGGGAT
>JASFMT010000135.1:0-8389 GCA_050117455.1 Gammaproteobacteria bacterium
GTGATTTTGACGCCATTGTGATGAACCGCCATTCGCTGCCGGAGGTCATCGAAGACAACTGCACCGCCTGTGGTGACTGTATTCAGGTTTGCCCGAAGGATCTGTTTTCCCTGCATCCCGTTGATCACCGGCTTTGGGTAGCCTGCAAAAACCTGGTGTTTGGCGACGAGATTCTCGATTACTGCGAAGTGGGTTGTACCGCGTGTGCCCGTTGCGCGGTGGACGCCGACAATAACATGATCGTGATGCGCGACAACCTCGCCGTGGTGGATTACAACAAAGATCACCACACCCGGGTTCCCATTGAACGTTGCCCCACTGGCGCAATTGTATGGATAGAAGCAGATGGCACAGTCATTAAAGGACGTGAATCGAAAAAGGTTTTACGGGAACAGGAACTGACGCCACTGGCCAGTTGAAAATATATTGACCGTTATCAGGCACGAGATGGCTCGGTTAATTTGAATGAATGATTTTTTTCAACGCAAAGACGCGGGGTCGCAAAGAAGAGACCAAGTTGTTTTTTATATTTATAGTTTTGTCAACAGATAAACATTTTTGATTTCTATTTTTAAAATGGAATGTTGTCCGGAAAACTTTGCGCCTCAGCGACTTTCGTTGAAAAAAAACACCAGGCACTGTCACAAAATTCTTGGATGAACAGTCATGTTAAAGAAATTCAATCAGCACGGTAATGAAGCCCCCGATACGGCAAGCGACAAGCACCAGTTTCAATTTCCCGGTGTGCGTGCGGCCATGGACGGCAATACCGCTGCCATCATGTGCGAACGCGAATCCAGTGACGCTGCCGGCGCTTATCCCATCACGCCGTCCACACAAATGGGCGAATACTGGGCCGAAGCCGCCGCCACCGGACACCTCAATATCTCCGACAGGCCACTTATATTTATCGAACCGGAAGGCGAACACGCCGCAGCCGCAGTAACTGCGGGCCTGGCCATGAGTGGCCTGCGCTCGGCCAACTTTTCCTCGGGCCAGGGCATTGCTTACATGCACGAGTCACTGTATGCCGCGGTGGGCAAACGCCTGACCTATGTATTGAACATGGGTTGCCGCGCCATGACCAAGGCAACACTTAATGTACACGCCGGACACGATGATTATCACTGTGTGGATGACACCGGCTTCTTTCAACTGTTTGCCAAAAACGCCCAGCATGTTGCCGACCTGAATATCATCGCCCATTATATTGCCGAACACGCATTGAATCCCGGCATCGTTGCCCAGGATGGCTTCCTTACCACGCACCTGATTGAATCCATGGTGGTGCCGGAGCGTGAACTTATTGAAACCTTCCTTGGCAAACCCGATGACATCATTGACACACCGACGCCCGCGCAAAAAATTATCTACGGTGAAAAGCGCCGCCGCATCCCCGAACTGTGGGACGTGGACAACCCGGTGATGGCGGGCATCGTGCAAAACCAGGACAGCTACATGCAAAGCGTGGCGGCGCAACGCCCGTTCTTCTTTGATCACATCGAGGAGATTACCGAACAGGCTTTTGAAAAATTTTATGAATTAACCGGCCGGCGTTATGAACGGGTAATAACTTATTTATGTGATGATGCAGACTATCTTATCCTCGGCCAGGGCAGCATTGTTCCCAGCGCCGAAGTAGTTGCCGACTATTTACGGGAATCCCGTAAACTAAGAGTGGGCGTTGTGGATCTCACCATGTTCCGCCCTTTCCCCGGTGATCTTATCAGCCATATCTTAAAAGGAAAAAAAGGCGTGGCGGTACTGGAACGCCTTGACCAACCACTGGCGGCAGACCTGCCAATAATGCGCGAGATCCGCGCAACGGTTAGTAAAAGCATTGAGAACGGCCAGACCGATAACAATAAGCCCTGGCCGGAACTGGCCAGTTATAAAAAGATGGAACATGTTCCCATGCTGTATTCCGGCTCCTTCGGCCTGGGCAGCCGCGACTTGCAGGCGGAAGGCATCATCGGCGCCATCGAAAACATGATGCCCAAGGGTAAACGCCGCAAACATTTTTTCCTGGGCATCGACTTTCTCCATGACCAGCCCTACACGCCCAAGCAGGAAATTTACCAGCAAACCCTGCGCAAGGCTTACCCGAACATTGCAGAGCAAGCTGTCCATGGCAGCGAAAATCCCAACCTGATGCCCGACGGCAGTATCACGGTGCGCATGCATTCGGTGGGCGGCTGGGGTGCTATTACCACCGGTAAAAACCTGGCGATGACCCTGTTTGATTTGCTGGGCTATCATATCAAGGCCAACCCCAAGTACGGTTCCGAGAAAAAAGGCCAACCCACCACTTATTATATGTCGGCGTCCCCCGAACCCATTCGCATGAATTGCGAATACTTTTATGTGGATGTGGTGATCTCGCCGGACCCCAACGTGTTTAACCACACCAATGCCCTGGCCGGCCTGAAAGACAGCGGGGTGTTCATCATTCAAAGTGACCTGCCGTCACCCCAGGCAGTGTGGGACAGCATTCCGGCCAATTACCAGAAAATCATCATCGACAAAAAAATCAAAGTAGCCTACGTGGATGCATTTAAAATTGCCCGCGAAGAGGCCACCGATCCCGACCTGCAGCTTCGCATGCAGGGCACGGCGTTTCAGGGCGCGTTTTTTGCCGCTTCCCCGGTAATGGAGCAGAATCATTTAACCCAGGATAAACTGTTACAAGCCATTAAAACCCAGCTGCAACATAAATTTGGTTATAAAGGCGCACGGGTAGTGGAAGACAATGTGCGCGTGGTCAAGCGCGGTTTTGATGAAATCCACATATTGCCGGCGATGGGCGCCAGCGATGAACACGCGGTGGGTGTTGCGGTTACCACGTCGCCGGCGTTGCCCATCCGCTTAAAGTCAATCCCGCAAAGCAAATCCGCCAGCGCGGACATTCACCGCTTCTGGGAACAAACCGGTAACTTTTATTTACGCGGCAAAGGCGGTGATAATCTTGCCGATCCCTTTATCAGCATGAGCCTGATGCCGGCGGTGTCCTCGGTATTCCGCGACATGACCGACATCCGCTTCCAGCATCCCCAATGGATCCCGGAAAACTGCACCGCCTGCGCTGACTGTTATACCGTTTGCCCCGACACCGCCATCCCCGGCCTGGTCAACGAAGTAACACAGGTACTGGACACCATCGTAACCCGGGTGAAACGCAACGGCCACGAGGTGAAACACCTGCCCAAAGCCGTACGCCTGATGGAGAACCATCTACGCGGGCTGTTTAACGAAGCCGCCGAAAAACAACCGGTGGAGGAATTGTTCGATGCGGCCATCGATACCGTGATCGACAACAGTAACGAAGAAGACAGGGACGCGTTAAGAACCGAATTCCAGTGGTTCAGGGAAGCTCAGGTGGGTTACCAGTTCGCCCTGACCCGGCCCCACTACACGGTAAAAGAAAAGAAATCACCCGGCAGTGGCGGGCTGTTCAGCTTGACCATTGACCCCTATACCTGCAAAGGCTGCCAGGAATGTATCGAGGTCTGTAACGATGACGCGCTGCGCGTGGTGCCGCAAACCAGGGACACCATTAAAGAACTGCGCGACAAATGGGAGTTCTGGCTTGACCTGCCCAATACCCCCAAACAATATATTCGCGTCGATAACCTGGAAGAACGCATCGGCGCACTGCAAACCATCCTGCTGGACAAGGAAGTTTATAGCTCGTTCGCCAGTGGTGATGGCGCCTGCATGGGCTGCTCGGAAAAGACCATCATTCATTTGTTCACCGCCACTGTCGAAGCCCTGATGCAGGCACGGGTTGAAAAACACGTTACCTATTTGACGGAACTGATCCAGAAACTGGAACACCATATCGAATCAAAACTGATTCATAACATAAATGTTGATGACACGGAAAATCTGGCCCAGGCCATCCAGAAAATTGGCGAAGGCGAAATCACCCTGGCGGGTATCGCCAGCAACGTCGAGTCATTGCATGATTCACAACCCATCGACCCGCAATGGTTGAAACGCGTCGTTGATCTGGTATCACGGCTGAAACAATTAAAGTGGAAATACACCGAAGGCGTTACCGGCAAGGGCCGCACCACCATGGGCATCATTAACTCCACCGGTTGCTCATCGGTATGGGGCAGCACCTTTCCCTTCAACCCCTACCCCTTTCCCTGGGCCAACCACTTGTTCCAGGACAGCCCGTCCATGGCCATGGGCGTGTTCGAGGGACACATGGCAAAAATGGCGCAAGGCTTTAAAGCGGTACGGGAAGCGGAACTGGAATTGTCCGGTGAATACAACGCGGAGGAACACGAAAGCTTGTTCCGCTATTTTACCTGGCATCAATTCAGTGACGAGGAGTTCGCATTGTGCCCGCCGGTGGTGGCCGTGGGCGGTGACGGCGCCATGTATGACATTGGTTTTCAAAACCTGTCGCGCATGCTGATGTCCGGCAAACCCATCAAGGCGTTAATTCTCGATACCCAGGTTTACTCCAACACCGGCGGCCAGGCCTGCACCTCCGGCTTCGAAGGCCAGGTGTCCGACATGGCCCCTTTTGGCAAAGTGACCGGCGGCAAGCAGGAAATCCGCAAGGAGATGGGACTTATCGCCATGGCGCACCGCACCGCTTATGTCATGCAAAGCACCATTGCCCACGCCAACCACATGATCGAAGGTTTTATTGAAGGACTGCAGGGAAAACGCCCGGCACTATTTAATTGTTACTCATCCTGCCAGCCGGAACACGGTATCGGCGATAACATGAGTCACCACCAGGCCAAGCTGGCGGTGGAATCGCGTGCCTATCCGTTGTTCCATTACAATCCCGATCATGGTGACACGCCGCAGGAATGTTTCGAGTTAACGGGCAACCCGGCCATTCACGATACATGGCCTCAATATAAGTTGCGCTATATTGCGGGCGGGAAAGAAAAAGTCATGGAGCTACCCATGACCTTTGCCGACTTTGCCATGACCGAGAACCGCTTCCGCAAGCATTTCCGCACCGCCACGCCCGACACATGGCACGAAGACATGGTACTGCTGGCGGAATACCTGGAACTGTCCGCCGAAGAACGGGAAGGTAAATATCCCTTTATCTGGACCGTGGACAGCAACCAGAATCTCAGCCGTTTGCTGGTGGACGATACCCTGGTGGCCTCCTGCGAAGACCGCCGCCGGTTCTGGGTCATGCTCAAGGCTATCGCCGGTATCGAAGACCATAAAGTATCGGTCACCGATATCGAAGACAAGATCCGCCGAGAAATCATGGCCAATGTCAGCAACAACCTGATGCAACTAATAAGTGGCGGCAGCGCACCGGCCGTTGAACCATCACAACAACCGGCAACCGCCGCACCTCCGGCCGCGCAACCCGCTGATCAAACAGAACAACAAGCCGGCGACTACATGGCGCCCTGGATCGACAGCGAAGAATGTACGGCGTGCGACGAATGCACCACGCTTAATCCCAACATATTCGCCTATGACGACAACAAGCACGCCTACATCAAGGACCCCAACGCCGGCAGCTACAAAGACCTGGTCAAGGCCGCGGAACGCTGCACTGCCCAGGTGATTCATCCGGGGTTACCCAAGGACCGCGGCGAAAAAGACATCGAGCAATGGATCAAGCGGGGTGAGAAGTACAATTAGTAAAAGATTTTCAACGCAAAGGCGCTAAGACGCAAAATGTATTAACGCAAAGACGCGAAGGCGCAAAGTTTTAAAAAAAGCCAAATAAACTTGACTCTGCATTCGTGTCTCGTTGCCAAGAATTATGTAATTTTGTTATTTTTAATTCTTTGCGACTCTGCGTCTTTGGGTTAAAAAATAACAACGTGGAACTTAGCCACCGACGTTTACGGACAACAATCATGCCCAGCAACCACGTAAAATCCTTCCTGCGCGGTATTCATCTTAACGAACACAAAGATGAAACCAGCCACCAGCCCATCCAGCGTTTTCCTTTTGCCCCGTTATTAATCCTGCCGTTGAAACAAAACATCGGCCAGACATCGAAGCCGGTGGTGCGGCAAGGCCAGGAAGTGGCCCGCGGGCAATTGATCGCGGAACCGGATGGCGATTTTTCCGTGGCACTGCACGCGCCGGAATCGGGAATCATAAAAAAGCTAGAGCTTGTTCCCAGCATCAACGGCACCATGGAACCGGGTATTTACCTACAATCCTATCCCGGCTCGACGCAGGAAGTATTAGACGGTAAACCGTGTGATTGGCAAACTGCGACACCGGAACAAATCGTCGAAGCTATTCAAAACGCCGGTATCGTGGGACTGGGCGGCGCGGCCTTTCCCACTCACGCCAAGTTAATTCCCCCGGAGGACAACCCGGTGGATACCCTGATCATTAACGGCGCCGAATGCGAACCTTATCTCACCACGGATCACCGTGTCATGCTGGAACAAACCGCCGACATCCTGATGGGTATTCGTTATCTGAAAAAAGCCACCGGCGCAACGAAAGCCATCATCGGTGTCGAATCCAACAAGCCCGATGCCTACGCGGCGTTGTGCGATGCCGCCAAAAACGAAGACCATGTCAGCGTCGAAGAGGTCACCACCAAGTATCCCCAGGGCGCTGCCAAAATGTTGATCAAGGCACTCACGGGGCGCGAAGTGCCATCCGGAAAACACACATTCGTTGTCGGCACCATTGTCTGTAATGTTGCCACCACGGCGGAAATCGGCCGCTTGCTGCCCCGGGGCCGTGGCATCCAGGAGCGGGTTATCACCGTCGGCGGTCCGGCGGTTAGAGACAAAGGCAATTACCGTATCCCCATCGGAACACCGTTGCGATTCCTGCTGGAAACCGTTGGCGTGGACGACACCTTGAGCCGCGTGTTCCTGGGCGGCCCGATGATGGGAATTGCCACACCCAATCTGGACATCTCCATTAGCAAGGGCATTTGCGGTGTTATCGCGTTTACCGAGAAAGAAATACCAAAAACCACCAGGGTCTACCGCTGCATTCATTGCGGCTATTGCATCGACGCCTGCCCCATGGGATTGAACCCCTCCAAACTGGCGTTACTGGCTATCGCCGAACAATACGAAGACATGGCGCAACGCTACCACCTCAAAGATTGTTTCGAGTGCGGGGCATGCTCGTTTGTTTGTCCTTCGCACATTCCACTGGTACAACATTTCCGTACTGCCAAATCCATATTAAAAAAACCCAAGGTTACCACCAGTGCCGCTTAGCCCTAAAAACAAAACGCTGGACATCGATAGCTCACCCCATATAAGCAGCGGCGCCAGTGTCGATACGATTATGCGCAACGTGGTCTACGCGCTGTTACCGGTTGTGGCATTTTCGATTTACAGCTTTGGGCTGGCCGCGGTTGCAATATTACTTACCTCGCTCATCAGTTGTATCGCAACAGAACATGTGCTGGCAAAGCGTTTCAACCAGTCAACGACGATCGGCGACTGGTCGGCAACCATCACCGGAATACTGTACGCACTCACCCTCCCCCCCGGCCTACCGTTATGGATGGTGTTTGTCGGCGGTGTTATCGGCGTATCGCTGGGCAAGTTTTTATTCGGCGGACTGGGCTGTAACGTGTTTAACCCGGCGCTGGTGGCACGGGCGTTTTTACAGGCAGCATTTCCCACCTCATTAACCAATTGGGCACCCGCTTTTAGCGATGACCGCTTTACCACACTGCCCGATTCCACATTGACGCTGCCATTTCTAACGCCGGTTTACGACGGTATATCCAGCGCCACGCCACTGGCCGCCATGAAATTCGACAACCAGGCGACAGACATCAGTGATCTGTTATTGGGCTTAACCGGCGGTTCACTGGGTGAAACCTGTAGCGTGGTGATCTTACTGGGAGGTATTTATCTGGTGGCGCGCAACATGATGAACTGGCGCATACCGGCGGGGATTTTTATCGCCGTTATTGTAATAAGCAGCCTGTTCCAATGGTGGCAGCCGGACAGCTACCCCGGCCCGTTGTTCATGCTGTTTTCCGGCGGCCTGATGCTGGGCGCCGTGTTCATGGCCACCGATATGGTGGCGTCACCTATTACTCACCTGGGCTGCTTTATCTACGGGTTGATGATCGGGGCACTGGTCGTGATCATTCGCTACTGGTCCGGCCTGCCGGAAGGCGTCATGTATGCCATTTTGTTCATGAACGCCGTGTCGCCGCACATCGACAATTTCATTCAACCGGTGGTCTTCGGCACCCAAAACACGGATCGCTAATATGGCCGATACGCAATACATACAACTGGAGCCGCGCAGCAGCAACCCCTGGCATATGTACCGTGCCATGCTGGGCATCGGCCTGGTTTGCGCGTTTATCATTGTATCGGTGTTTCAGTTGACACTGCCGGTGATTAAACAAAACCGACTCGAGCTGCTGGAAAAATCCCTG
>JASFMT010000136.1:0-8364 GCA_050117455.1 Gammaproteobacteria bacterium
GCACGATAATGAATTTCATATTCGCCGCAGCCAGCGCGCAAAATACCTGCGCATTAATATTACCTCGGTGGGCCAGGTCGAAGTGGTGGTGCCCAGGCGGGTTTCGGCACACCAGGTGCAGGAATTTCTCCAGCAAAAACAGGCCTGGATTGAACAAACCCGGCGTCAGATCAGGGACCAGCGTGCCCCGGAACTGGATGCCCGAATGCCAACGACAATCGAACTGCGGGCGGTGAGTCAAGCATGGCATGTCAGCTATAACAGCGGTTGTTCCACGCGGTTAAGGCAAAAACTTATCGACAGCAACACCGGCCATTTGCAAATCAGCTTTGTTCATGAAAGCGATGTGACGAAACCCCTGGCAAAGTGGCTGTCGGTCACGGCAAAAAAAATACTCATTCCCTGGTTAAATACGGTTAGCGAGGAAACCGGACTGGTATACAACAAGGTTGCGGTGCGGCGGCAGAAAACCCGCTGGGGCAGTTGCTCGTCACGCGGTAATATCAACCTGAACCGCTGTTTGCTATTTCTGGAACCCGAGTTGGTGCGTTATTTGATGGTTCATGAACTATGTCATACGCGCCACATGAATCATTCCCGCCGCTTTTGGTCGTTGGTGGCTAAGCATGTACCCAATTACCAGGATTGCGAACGCAGAATCAACAATGCCACATACCTGATTCCCAGCTGGGTGTTGATAGATTAATGTTGTAATGAATCATGTCTTTTGTCGTCTATCGTTTATCCTCTATATAACATGGTTTTTTCGGAGTTGGGTACGGCCTGGTTTTTCAGCGTCAGCGGGCACAGTCTGGATTAAGCGCCAGGGCGGCCTGGTATTCAGCTGCCAACAAATAATAATGTAAGCAAGGTTGATATATGACAAAAAAGTTTTTCCCCCGGTTGATGTTATTTATGGTTGTTATTGCGCTGGTAGCAACCTATTTTGTGTTTGACCTGGGGCAGTATTTCACGCTGGACTATCTCAAAGAGCAGCAGTACGAATTCATCACTTTCTATCAAAAGAACGAACTGCTGACCATTGGCGTCTATTTTTTAATTTATGTGGCGGTAACCGCCCTGTCACTGCCCGGTGCCGCTATCATGACCCTGGCCGGCGGCGCCATTTTCGGGGTGGCAACGGGAACGCTTATTGTGTCCTTTGCCAGTACCATTGGGGCGACACTGGCGTTTCTGGTGTCCCGTTTCCTGTTACGTAACTATGTGCAAAACAGGTTTCGTGACAGGCTGTATGCGGTCAATGAAGGCATTCGCAAAGACGGCGCGTTTTACCTGTTTACCCTGCGACTGATTCCTGTTTTTCCCTTTTTTGTCATCAACCTGGTGATGGGCGTCACGCACATCCGAACCTTGCAGTTTTTTGTGGTGAGCCAGCTCGGCATGTTGCCCGGTACTATTGTCTACGTGAACGCCGGTTCTCAAATCGCCGGTATTAATTCATTAGGTGACATTGTTTCACCTTCGTTACTGGCCTCATTCGCATTGCTGGGATTGTTCCCGCTCATTGCCAAAAAGACCGTGGCATTTTTAAAGAAACGCAAATACGTGCATCAATACGTCAAGCCGCGGCATTTTGATTACAACATGGTGGTGATCGGCGGTGGTTCCGCCGGTTTGGTATCGGCCTATATTGGCGCGACGGTAAAAGCCAAAGTGGCGCTTATCGAACAAAACAAAATGGGGGGTGACTGCCTCAACACGGGCTGCGTACCCAGTAAAACGTTGATACGTTCCGCCAAGATCGTTAACTACGCGAAACGAGCCAAGGAGTTTGGCTTTAAACGCGCCACCATCGAATTTCGGTTTTCCGATGTTATGGAACGGGTACAACGGGTCATTAAAAAAGTGGAGCCTCATGATTCGCCGGAGCGCTACAGCAAGCTTGGAGTGGATTGCATCAAGGGTACAGCGCGTGTCATTACACCCTATGAAGTACGTGTTAACGGCCGCTCGTTGATTACCCAGAATATTGTCATTGCCACCGGTGCCAGACCTTTTATTCCTGATATTGATGGACTGGAAATGGTGGACTATCTGACCTCGGATACCGTCTGGAATCTGCGTAGCCGGCCGGGAAAAATGATTGTGCTGGGTGGCGGTCCGATCGGGTGTGAGCTGGCGCAGTGCTTTCAACGGTTGGGTACGAAGGTCATATTGATCGAGCGCAACGAGCGCATCATGAAACGCGAAGACAGGGACGTGGCGCTGCACGTATCAGAAAGTTTCCGCAAGGACGGTATGCGCGTTTTAACCAACCACAGTGCCAAGCGCGTGGTGATCGATGGCGAGAAGAAATTTCTTTTGTGTGAATACGCCGGTAAAACGGTTTCCATTGAGTTCGATGAGATTCTTGTGGCGCTGGGACGCAAGCCCAACGTGGAGGGGTTCGGCCTGGAAGAGCTCAATGTTCATGTGACCGATCGCGGTAATATCGAGGTCGATGAATACATGCGCACTAACTACCCTAATATATACGCGTGCGGCGACGTTGCCGGCCCCTATCAGTTTACCCATACCGCGTCGCACCAGGCATGGTATGTTGCGGTGAACGCCCTGTTTAAACCCTTTAAAAGATTTCGGGTCAATTATTCCGTCATTCCCTGGGCTACCTATACGGATCCGGAAGTGGCGCGGGTTGGCTTGAGTGAGGATGAGGCAAAGGCCCGGCAGATCCCCTATGAACTGACGACGTACAGCTTAAGCGAACTGGATCGTGCCATGGCTGACGAAGAAGACCACGGGGTGGTTAAAGTGCTAACCGAGCCGGGCAAGGATAAAATCCTGGGCGCTACCATCGTGGGCAGTCATGCCGGTGATTTGATTGCCGAGTTTGTAACGGCTATGACCCATGGGCTGGGCCTGGAAAAAATACTGGGCACTATTCATATATATCCGACATTGGTGGAGGCGAACAAATTCGCTGCCGGTAACTGGAAAAAGGCCCACAAGCCGGAAAAAACCCTGCGCTGGTTGGAGCGTTTGCATCGGTGGCGGCGGTTACGGGGTACCAGGCCTGCCAAAGCGCCGGTTTGACGTTTGAATGTGTTGACCGCGTTCGGCAATATTGAAAAAGGTTTTACGAGTATGAGCCAGGACCGTTTTTGGGAACATAAGTCACTGCAACAAATGACGCGCGAGGAGTGGGAATCCTTATGTGACGGTTGCGCCCGTTGTTGTCTCATCAAACTGGAAGACGAAAATACCGGTGATATCCATTACACCAATGTCGTGTGCGATTTAATGGATCATGAAACCTGCGGCTGTACCCAATATGAAAAGCGTGCGCAATATGTCCCGCAATGCGTGGTGCTTACGCCCGATGTTCTGGATCAGTTGCACTGGATGCCTTCAACCTGCGCTTACCGGCTGCTCTACGAGGGTAAACCATTGCCGGATTGGCACCCGTTGATCACCGGCGATCCGGATTCAGTACACTTGGCGGGTATTTCCGTACGTGGGCGGGTGTACCGGCAATGTGATGTCAACGAGGATCAACTGGAAGATCATATTGTCACCTGGCCTGAATAATATGCAGTGAACACCTGACTTCAGTGAAACGTTATTCCCGCTTGTCAGTCCGCCCTGTCACTTTCTATGTAACAATCAAAACTATTGAATAGGTTTAAAACGTAGTTTTGGTATTCTGTATCCAGTCACTCGAAGGAGAATATTCATATGACGGAGAGCGCAACCGGTAACGACGTACGCGAGATTCGCATTGATCCCGTTGTACCGACAGAATCGGTGCTGGTGTCTACCGTGCGCAATCTCCGGCCCAGGAAAAAGGAAGCACCCGCGCCAAGAGACAGCCGTGCCCATGTGGCGGAGTGTCCGTTCTGTCGGGGTAATGAAAACAAGACACCGCCGGCGATTACAGAATATAAAGAGGACGACCAATGGTCGATTCGGATCGTTGAGAACCTGTACCCGGTACTGAGTGAATCGGCGCAGAGCCCCACCTTCAACGAGGGATTACGCCAGGCGATTGATGGTTATGGGCGCCATGAAGTGATCATCGATCATTTCAATCATGGCATTATGGTGCATGAAATGGCGGAAGCTCATTTAAGCCAGCTGTTCCATGCCTACCAACGGCGAATGATTGAGCTGTACCAGGCCGATCCGCGATTGCGTTATGTACTGGTTTTTAAAAATTACGGACCGGCTGCCGGCGCCAGTATTCCCCATACCCACAGTCAAATCATTGCATTGCCGGTGGTACCCGAGAACGTACAGGCGGAAGTGCATTTCAGCGCGACCTATTACCGGCAGCACCATCACTGCGTGTACTGCGCGCTAATCGACGACGCAATGGCGTTTTCCGCGACGGTTTACGATCGGGAAACCGGTGAATCACAGCGCCAGTTGCACGTGGAGACCTATGTGGTGGAAAAAGGGCAACATTTTATCGCCATTAAACCCTTCGCCAGCCGCTTTGAATGGGAGATTCATATCTTGCCGTTAAAGCATCAGGCGGACTTTATCGGTCTGGAGCAATCGATGTTAGCGGATTTTGCCCGGGTCTTTCGCAACACCATGGCACGACTGGACGCGGTGCTGGGCGGCGTGCAATACAATTATTTTCTCCATACCCTGCCCCATAATTTTTCCGAGCAGGAATATCAACATAGCTACCACTGGCACCTTGAGATATGCCCCCGTACCAGTATCCCCAGCGGCTTTGAGCTGGGTTCCGGCCTCTACGTCAATACCGTCAACCCTGAACAGGCCGCTCAGCAATTGCGGGATGTTAAGTTGTAAACAATGTTGTTTTTGTCATTCGCCGGCGTCCCCGCCGTGGACTGGCTGCCAATTCATCGTGTCTTAATTTCACTTAATCAATAAACAAATCATTTTCCCCAGTCACTGTGATCATTGTGGCGATATTAACGGAATGTGGGGAACATTGGCCCGTTTGATGCCCGGGTGAACATCATTCATCAACAGGTTATCCACACAGTTTTGCACCAATTGGTTATTTGAAGCACGAAGTGATCAAGAATCACCGCTAATAAAAAAATATTTTATCCACACTTTTCTTTATCCGAGATAGCGTCTATTCTTAATGTAACTTATCAGTAGTAGTGTATAGGTTCGCGTTAGACATCAAGGGTTCTCTGGGGATTCGTCGGTTTAACTGATTCGATTTGGCGAAACATAAACCAGTAAAACAACCAGGTCAAAGAACGCTCAGGGGTCAAGGGTCTTTGGTAAAGCGCGCGCCGTACATGTATTGATCAGTATAAAAAATGACAAGCCGTTAAACAGAACCAATAAGCTCAACGCATAAATAACGGTCTACCGACAGGAACTCAGTAACGACAACCAGCGACAACCTGACTTGACGCCAGGGTGATGCGTTTATTTTGGACGCGTACTTCCGGGAGTCTAATTGGGATTGGTTGTGAGTTTTAATACGGGTTTGTTGAGTAGTCCCAGGCCGGTCAGCAGGGCAAATGCCGGCTAACGTAAAACAATGAATCGAGCAACTAACCAATATATAAGGTGGTTCGTTTATGGTCGCAATCGCAAAGCGCCTTGAATTAAATCATAAGCACTCGCTGTTACAAAGGGAACACTTCAAAGCAACGCATGATGCGTTAACGGGTTTGTTGAATCCCATCGCCCTTAATGAACGGGTTGATCAGGAGATTGCGCTTGGCGCCCGTTACAATAAGTCGTTTGCAATCGTGATGCTGGAGCTGGACCAGTTTCGCAATGGTGACTTCGGGTTGAGCAAGTCAGTGAGTAATCCGTTGCTGGTGGATTTTGCCAAACGGCTGCAACACTGTGTGCGCAGTACCGATACACTGGCCAGGCTGGAAGGCGACGTATTTGTGGTGGTGTTACCGGATCTTCAGAACTTTCGCAACGTCGTAAAAGTCATTGAAAATATCAACCAGCACTTGCGCGATCCATTTTCCATTAATGATACGCAATACAAGCTGACGGCCAACATGGGCGTTGCCTTGTTTCCCAATGACGGACATAAACGCCAGCAACTGATGGAGCGGGCACACGTCGCCCTGTTTCAGAGCCGCAACAACCCGTTTCGCAATTATGGTTTTTACGATGATGACATCGATAGTGACATCGTTAATGCCATTGATTTTGAAAACAAGGTGCGTGACGCCATAGACCAGCATCAATACGATATCCATTATAGTCCCATTAATACGCTGGACGGCAATGCGTTGTCATTCGTTGAAGCGGAAACCGTCTGGCACGATAATGAATTGCGCAACGCTGACAAGCAGGCCATTGATCAGTGCATTGACTCACTGGAATTGTCAAAGTTGGTCGGCGATGTGCAATTGACCAGCATTTGCCAACAGCTATTGAGCTGGCAGGGCGATGTGGAATACGGCAGTACACCGGTGCTTATTAATCTCAAGGCGGCGCAATTCCACGACCCCCAATTGCCGAAACGTTACCAAACAATCATAAGTAGTCAGGCGGTGGATCCCGGCCGCATTGGGTTTGTGGTCAAGGAACAGGATATTTTGCAGGACTGCGATTTTGCAGGCAGGCAAATCGGTGCATTGAAACAAATGGGTTGCCGAATTATTATCGACGAATTTTCCTGTGGCTTGTCCTATGTAGGTAAACTGAATCTGGCGGCAGTGGATATGATTCGTCTTAAGAGCGAGTTGATCCACCAAATGGACGACCAGATCGAATGGTTATGTATTGTTGAAGGCGTCATCAGGATCGGCAAGCAACTCAATGTAGCTACCATCATCAGTCACATCGACAGTGATTATCAGTATCAGACTCTGCTGAATGTCAACGGAGATTACTGGCAGGGCAATTATACTTTTGTAATGACGGATGGCCCGCAAGGCACTGATCATTGTCGTCTATTGGATGTCGTGAATGGCGAACCGGAATGACAGCCCGGCTGTTGCCGGTTAACACAAATGTTTTGCGCACTCTTAACTTCGGTGCATTTCCCGTAACACCTCAACGGCGGCGTTAATGGCTTGTAGTTTTTGCTTGCTGCCGCCCCGGTCCGGGTGGTGTTGCATCACCAGTCGCCGGTGTTGCTGCTTGATGGCGGCAAAATCCACGGGGTCCTCCAGGTCCAGCGCTGCCAGCGCCGCGCTACGTTTGTCCTGATTGCTCAACCGTTTCCAGAAATTCACCAGTAATTCCTGCAGGTCATCATCAGTGGTCTTGTGCAGGTTATCAAGATCAAGATAATACTCCCGCAATGGATCGTGATGCGCCACCGCATTGTCGTCGCGGTTGCGCTGGGTCATTAGCAGGATTTTCAGGGGATGGATATCCAGGGTCAGGCCTTGCTGCTGCCACAAACGGTCTTTTAATTGATACAACGTGTGAAACAGTAAAAAGTGAGTTTGAAACAGCGACATGCGGTCCCAGAACACCACGTCCTGAAACGCCGGGTAGCCGGTCTTTTTAATTTGCTGAATCAGTTCGTATTCGCTGACGCCGGTGGGATGAGCATGTAAAACATCAAGTACCAGATCAGTCAATGATGGGGCTTGCGGTTTGTCCTCGTCTGGCAAATACGCATCGGAAGCCATGGTGTGTAATCAATGACGGCGCCGGTACAATGTTACCGGCGCCGTTGCAGTGTAATGAACAAATTATCTATTTCTTAATGTCCAGCAATTCGATTTCAAAAATCAGTGTTTCATTGGGCCCAATATTGGCTCCTGCGCCCCGCTCACCGTAGGCCAGGTCGGAAGGAATAAACACTTTCCATTTGGATCCGGTGTGCATCATGGGCAGAATTTCCTGCCAGCCCTGGATAACCTGGTTAACTGCAAAGGTGGCCGGCTGGCCGCGCTTGTAGGAACTGTCGAACTCCTTGCCATCAATGAGTGTGCCCTTGTAGTGGGCGACGATGGTATCGGTGGGCTTGGGTTGTGCGCCATCACCTTTTTTCAAAATCTTATATTGAATACCGTTATCCAGTTCTTTTACGCCTTTTTCCTTTTTATTCTTGGCGAGAAATTCAGCGCCTTCTTTTTTGGCGCTTTCACCCTTGGCCTGGCGCTTTGCCTGCTGTTCTTTCTGTACTTTCATTACCGCCGCTTGCATATCTTCCATGTTAACCTTGAGGTCTGCACCACTTATTACATCCTTGATGCCCTGGGCAATGGCGTCTATATCAATATCGGCATCTTCACGTTTGAGGTTGTTGCCAATCTGAAAACCGATTGCATAGCTGTATTTTTCTTTATCGCTTTTATAGTCAGCGGCAAACACGGAAGCGGTGGCGAGAAACAAAGTAGCCGCAACCAGAAAAATGAATGATGCTTGTAATGTATATTTCACTGTATAGGTTCCTTTTGGGTCTTTGTGAATGAACGG
>JASFMT010000137.1:0-8340 GCA_050117455.1 Gammaproteobacteria bacterium
AAAAACCATAAAATTTTCGAGTGTTGGTGTTAAGGCGGCACCAATAACGCCTACAACGGTCATTACCGTTATCCATATCGATTTCTTAGCGGACCATACGACCTCACCCTGCCAGGCGCTGGTGCCGGCGACTTCAACAATACGCGGATTGTCATACGATGTTTCAATTAGTCTATTCATACTCACGTGCGATAACCTCTGCCATTAAATGCTCTGCCATTTTTTCGACCCCAAATTGTGTCACCGGGGCGAAATACCAGTAGGGATCCAGGATGCGTTTGTAATTGATACGTAACGTCACCCGCGTTAAGTCCGGTGCTGTTTGTTCCAACCGAATTTCTGTTCCCAGCAGGCGCAAGTAGTTGGCGATGTAACTGGTATCATTTAACAATGTCGTTCTAATATAATTATCGCCGACTTCCGATATTTCCAGTTTCATGGCGCCTTCATGCACATTCGTGACAAACCAACGGTAATACCGGTAATGGACTATATGTACATCGCCGCGGGTCAATGTCCCGGCTTGCACCGCATAGGGCATGGGAAACAACTGTAAAAACCAGGGACGGGGTTTCTGCAAATCAATCGGCCGTTTTAAATTGTCTTTTATTTGACTGATGCTGGCAGGCACCTCGCGGAAAAGACTAACGTGCTCAGTGCGATCAAAACTTAACTCGGGCGTGACGCCTTCTGTTGCTGACAACAGGATCACAAGGGGAAACAGATGAACGCTCAATGAGCCTCGTTTGCTCCGGGTGCGGCGCGCCAGATAGTCGAATACAAATACCAATAGCAGTACTACGAGATAAATGGGTACAAACATTGCCACACAGACAAAACCCTCGAACAACACCACGGAACTACCGAACATGATGATGAAGGCATCAATGAACCTGTTGAGATACTTGCGCTGCCAGGTGATATTTTCGTTGGGTGAACGGATCAGCACCAACACAATGGCGATGGCAAAGGGGATCCCGACGTAGAGCAATGCAGACTCATGGAATTCATAATGAAAAAGCGCTCGCACCGCAATCGATGCGACAGCGATCATGATTAAAATTAACAGGACTCTGGGCTTGTTTTGGAAATAGCGATTCTTCATGGTTTCCGTGCTGCGTAATTAAACTGAATCTCAGTCTAGTCAGCCGCACAGGACGCCACTTCCGGTTTGATAATCCGGGACGAGAAATTTTCAACTTGCAGTTATTATCAAGGAGTTACCAACTTCCAGAATGATAAATCAGGAGCCGGACGGCATAATTAAGACATGCGAGACTGCGTTTTTCGATAATCACCGGGTGACTGGCCCGTAATTTCCTTAAAGGCGGCGTAAAAATTGGACTGGGATTTGAAGCCGGTTTCCAGGCTGATGGCCAGGATGGATGCATCAGGCTGGCTGGCCAACAGCGATCTGGCTGCTTCGATGCGTTGCTCGCGGACGTACCGGGAAAAACTTTTACCGAAATGAACATTGATTAATTCAGACAGTTGGTGGCTTGTCAGATCCATGGCATCGGCCACCATTGATAAATTCAACTTCTCATTTTGATACAGCTTTTCAACTGCCATTAAATCGTTGAGCCTGCGCAGGCTGTCATCGACATCAACACCCTTCAATGTGGACGAGGCGTAACTCAACGTTGCCATCGCAGCGATATCGTTGAGTAACTCCGGGAATATTATGAACGACGTAACAATCAGGATAAATGCCAGTGCAATACTATTGGCATAAAAATAATAGAAGTAGTCGTTATCGACATAAGGCACCAGAATACCCATCAGCAATACAAATATCGCGAGCAGCGCGAAAAACCCGAAAAAAAACATTTCCACCTTGAAACGCTCACCCCGTGGCCTCAGGCTATAAATTAAATATGCCAACCAAATCGCGTAGCCGGTACCGACGACAAATACCATGACAATAGTGACTTCGTATCGAGGGATAAAATTAAAAAGCAACGGTGTCAGATGAAGCAAAAGTAGTGGGCCATTTTTTGCCCCGGGCAACAATATCGCCCGACTGAAAATGTAAAACATAGGCGGCGCTAAAATCAGCCAGAAACGATAAGAGGCGCGCGCAAACAAGTCTACCCCGGTAAGCAGAAATTCGTAATGTGATACCTGGAGCGCCGAAAGAGTCAATAACAATAAGGCACATGAACTGACCGCCAGCCATGATTTGTTCAGATTTTTGAAGAAAACCACATAGGCAAAAAACAGCAGCGCTGCGCTTACGATGGAAAAACCCGAAGTGATTAATGTGAAATAAGTCATTCTTTTTTACGCATATGCGTTCACGCACTGTTCATCAAGACCGCAGACGATTCAAGTAATCAAGAATATCCACCCTTTGCGGGTGTTCGCTAACCCACTGACGAAATTGAGTCAACCGTGCATAGTCACTGTCACTTAACGTGTCGCGCAACGCGTTTTCATGCGTTGAGATCACCCGCGCCTGACGAATGGCTTTTTGCCAGGGCTCATTGAATATTTTGGTGAGGCTGGTATCGAGATTCAGGGATTGCACCAGGGCCCATTCGCCGCCATCCACCCAGAACCGTCCGCAATTGCCGCATAAATCAATTTTGTTTGGTGTCGTATCGTTCATCAAAAATTTCGTCATCAACTTGTGGCATTGAGGACATATCAGCGCCTGTTTGGTGTCGGCTGCTGCAGTTGGTTCCAGACGTTCAGCGTCACGTGTCGTTGATGGCGCCCGCTCCGACCAGAGCCGATAACTTAAGATTTCAATAAGATGACCTTCACAGGACGGACAGCTGAAACTCGGCAGCCCGTCGGCGAGTTTGGTGGGTACCAGCGAACTATCGGGACAGGTGGGACATTTCATATGTAGTTCCTTGATTTAGCCATGAATCATGATCGGTGGCATGGGGGTTCCCAAACAACTGGCGACCGCGCGGGTGAACTCGGCACTGCCCGCCGTGATCTTGTTGTCAACCGTCAAACAACTCACCAGCGCCTTGAGGATGCGCGGCTTGATCATCGGCTTGACCCGTTCGAGCTTATCCATGGCCTTGTCGAGTTCCGCAATGGTGATCTGTTGACGCGCCACCGGCTGCAACGCGGTGGCGCCAATGGTCCGGATTGCCGTGGCAAAGGCATAATGGGCATCACTTTCATCCTTGTGTTCAGCATAGGCGACCAGCGACAAAATGAGTTCCAATGAGTATTTTACGGCGCCGATGTGAGTATGAACCGCGACCGGTGGCTTGCGAATCCCGAAGGCTTCGTCCAGCTGCTGGACAATTAACCGTTGTACGATCCATTCACGGATATCGACTTTACGGTCGGCGTGGATCAACGCCTCGATATTGCGTTTAAAGACCACATACTGCGGGTTCGACAGGGTTTTCAGGGCCGGCATGCTTAACTCAAACACTGGCAAGCGCAACTTGGCGGGCATTGCAGTAACCTGCGGATGCAGCTGTTGGGTTTTTTCAAACACCATCGGATCAGCATTTTTCGCCAACAGGTCCCACTGCTGATTTTGCACGCCAATACTGTGATGAATGAGGTAACAATAAATTAGTGCGCGGACCCCGAATGGGTCTTCAGCCTCCTGACGAATGGGCTGCGGCACCTCCGCCAACAAAGATCGTGCATAATCGATTTCCTGGTCGTTCGGCTGCGCACTGCGGTCAATGGATTGCATGGCCTCTTCCACCGCCGCGCCCACGGTGGCGGTGGTCACTATGTTCAGCGCCGCCTGTTTCCTGCTTTGTTTGTCCTTAACCTTCGGCTTTTCCGCCGGCAATTCCCGTTTGGGCTCAAGGAACTTGCCATCCCAGCGCGGTTCAATGCGGCGAATGCGGTTCTTCAGGGGCGGGTGTGTGGCGAACAAATATGACGCGACACCATTGGAAAAGTAGGCGTGGCTGTATTCCGGCGCCGAGGGTGACAGCAACCGTGAACCGGTTTGCCAGGCGCCAATTTTTTTCAGGGCACCGGCAATGCCGTTGGATTGGCGGGTAAACTGGACGGCGGAGGCATCGGCCAGGTATTCGCGCTGGCGGCTGACAATGGCCTTGATCCAGTTACCGAAAAAGGTACCGCAGTAGCCAATAACCGTCAGCCCCGCACCGAGCATCAGTACGGCAATCACCAAACTGCCGCTTTCCTTGTTGCGGGAACGGCCCACGTAACGCACCGAACGCATCAGGAAATAGCCGATCATGCCCAACAACAAAATGCCATGCAGTACGCCAATAAGACGAATATTCAATCGCATGTCGCCGTTGAAGATGTGGCTGAACTCATGGGCAATCACACCCTGAAGTTCATCGCGGGTCAAATACGTCACGGCACCGCGGGTGATACCGATGGCTGCATTGCTTGGTGACCAGCCCGCGGCAAAGGCGTTGATGCCCGATTCATCCAGCAAGTAAACCGATGGCACTGGCGAGCCGGAGGCGATCGCCATTTCCTCCACCACGTTGAGCACCTTGCGATGCACGGGGTCCTGGCTGTTTTGCGGCACAATGCGCCCTCCCAGCATTTCGGCCACCGCTTTGCCACCGGAATTTAATACCGACATCTTGTAAAAACTGCCCGCCCCCACAATCAGCACAATAACAATGGCAATGCCGGCACCGCGTGCGGGATCATAGGCGGCCGTAAGCGCTTGCCAGGTATTGGGCAACTGGCCGGTGGTTTTATACACCATGACCGCCATCACCAGCAGGTTGGTGATGACAATCAAAGATACTACCGCCAGGGAAAACAACAGGATTAGCGTAAACGTATTACGGCGTGCAGCGTCTTGCGCTTCGAAAAAATTCATCGCTCGTTAACCCGCAATTGCGCCTAGAAAGACACCTTGGGTGCTTGCTGGATTTGCTTGCTGTCTTCAAAGGCCAGCGGCGTGGCATCCTTGGCGTGACCAAACGAACCGGCAAGGACGTTTTGCGGGAACGACTGTTTATAGGTGTTGTATTCCATAACCTGGTCGTTAAATGCCTGGCGCGCGAAGGCCACGCGATTCTCGGTGCTGGTTAACTCCTCGGTCAATTGCATCATGTTTTCATTGGCTTTCAAATCCGGGTAGTCTTCCATCACCACGTTTAACCGGCCCATCGCGGAGACCAGGCCGTTTTCCGCATTGGACAATTGCGCGATGGCATCGGCATTGGTGGGATCGGCGTGAGCGGCCTGCAATCCTTGTGCGGCCGCGTTACGCGCGCTAATAACCGCCTCAAGGGTTTCGCGTTCATGCTTTAAATACCCCTTGGCGGTTTCCACCAGATTGGGAATCAAATCGTAACGCCGTTTGAGTTGCACTTCGATTTGCGCAAAGGCGTTGGTCACGCGGTTCTTCAGTGCCACCAGTTTGTTGAAAATCGCGATGACGTACAATACCAGCAGGCCGATGACCACCAACACGACAATGTTTGTAATATCCATAATAACTACCTCTTAAAGTTCGCGGCATCAATTCGTTGCTAACCGCTCCACATAAATACCATCAGGACCAACAATAAAACGGCTAACGCGAGAAATACGCGCCCCAATCCGGCGATCTCATTGAGCTCCTGCTCGCGGCGCTGTTTAAACAACACCAGCTCTTCATCGGTCAGTGCACTGCAATGGGGGCACCGGGTGAAGCGCCAGGGGTACTGCATCTCGCATCGGTCGCAACGATGTACACGTTGTATCCTGAAGAAAATCACGGTCTACCTGGCTTTGCCCAAGCCCCTTGACCCGGCAACAACCGGATCAAGGGACGGGCGTTGCTGTTGATTAACAGTGTGATTAACCGCCTTTTGAGGACTCGCTGTCTTGCGTCGAACCGTGTATCGCATGGGTCAGTCCGTCGAGATCCTTGCCCTGCAAGCCCAATTCCGCCATCAATGAATCAATGAGCGGCGCCTGGCTGCGATAGCGAAGTGCACTGTTCACCACCTGGTCGGCGAGATTGCCGTTGCCCTCCTCGCCGCCACTGCCATTGCCGTGACCGTTACCGCCGTTCAAGCCATCGACCTGAAAGATCTTAATGCCTTCAATTTGTTCCATGGGCTTGACGCTTTCGCGAATGATATGCGGCAGAGTCTCCAACAACGCCATACGAATCTGCATGGCAATTTGCTCGGCGGACAACACGTTCTGCGCTTCGTTAATCGCCCGCTTACCTTCGGCTTCCACCGCATAGGTTTTCTCCGCGGCTTCGGCACGCAGTTTTTCCGCCTCAGCGGCACCTTGCGCTTCGATACGGTTCTTGTCCGCATCGGCGTTGGCCAGGATTTTTACCGATTCGGCCTGATCATCCGCGGCCTGTTTTTCCGCTTCCGCGGCCACCTTGATCTTGATGGCTTCACGCTCCGCGTTTTTTCTGGCTTCGACCAACTCGACCGCCTTGGCCCGCTCGGCAACCTCGGTTTCACGCACCGTGCGCACCGCCTCTTCTTCTTTTACCGCTGCCGCGCGGGCCTTGTCGGCTTCGGCTTGCGCCACCGACTGCTCCTTGGATTTTTCTGCAATGGCAATGGCACGATCCTGTTCGGCCAGTTCGATTGCCTTGAGCTTGGCGACATCTTTTTCCTTCACGACTCTATCTTTTTCGATACGCTCTTCTTCCACGGCGCGTTCTGCCATGATCCGCGACATGTCGACCTGGCGTACCGCATCAATATCGGCCTGATCAGCGGCCTGCTTTTTCTCCGCCTGTTCACGCGCTATTTCCGACTGCTGCGCTGCGCGCCGCACCTCAACCTCGCGCTGCTGTTGCAGACGAGCGTATTCTTCTTCTTTTCTCACTTCCAGGGTTAGACGTTCCGCTTCCAGGTTCTTCTGGGCCACCGCCACATTGGTATCCTGTTCAATCTCGTTACGCTTTTTACGCCGTTCCTCAATCTCCTCGGTCAGCTTGGTTAAACCTTCCGCGTCGAACGCGTTATCGGGATTGAAATATTCCTTTCCGGTTTGGTCCAGCCCGGTCAGTGACACCGACTCGAGTTCCAGACCGTTTTTCAACAAGTCTTCGGAAACACTTTGCAACACTTTTTGCACGAAACCTACACGGTTTTCATGCAGCTCTTCCATTGCCATTTGAGAGGCCACCGATCGCAAGGCATCAACAAACTTGCCTTCCACCAACTGTTTCAGTTCTTCCGGATGCAGGGTTTTGAGACCCAGGGTTTGCGCCGCATCGGCGATGGCCTCGATACTGGGCTGGACCCGCACGTAAAATTCCGCGCCCACGTCAACTCGCATGCGGTCCCGGGTAATTAACGCTTGTTCGCGGGCCCGACGCACTTCAAGCCGTAACGTGTTCATGTTCACGGGGATAATTTCATGGAGCACCGGAAAAACCAGCGCTCCGCCATTCATAATGACTTTCTGGCCACGAAACCCGGTACGCACAAAGGACACTTCTTTCGAGGCCCGCTTGTACAGGCGTGACAAAATCAGGCCTAGCACGATCAGCGCGACCATGATCACGCCGGCAATCATTACAATGTCTCCCAAGCTCATAAATTGATTTATATTTAAATTATTCATCTTCTCAGTCCTCTGAAGGCTTATCGATTAACACATCTTTGGTATTTTTGATGGCGAGAAAAACAGCGCTGGATTTTGTAATCAGCAGCACCTGTTCTCCCTGCTCAAACACAACGTCCTCGGTTTCCGGTTCCACCATAATGTAGTGCGACTTCCCGAAGCGGTCTTTCAGGCGCGCCTGCGCAGGGTTGCCTTTTTCGGCCTTTCCCAACGTAATGAGCGCGATGCGACCCACAAATGAGTCGGTGGACACCGCTTCGGTTTCATCTTTTGGCATAAAACGCTCCAACAGTCCGCCGCAGACACGCACCATCGGGATGGCTAACACGAGCGCGGGTATCGATGCCATCCAGCTGGGGGCATACGCACCGATAGTGCCATGGGTGACTGATTGCAGGCCCAATCCCACCAGGCCGAAGGCGGTGAGAAAAATTACGAGCAACATCAGAATCGGCACACGCCCGACGCGAAACCAGCCCAGCAAGCGTGACAGTGCATTGGGTGCACGTACTTCCGGCCCATCGAGATCCACGTCCATGTCAACGTCTATCTCCGGTAGTAGCGTATCCAGCATCGAGGAAATACCCGCGCCAAACACCGTGGTGATCCCCTCGAGCAGGGCGATACCAAACATCACCGCCAGTGCGACGGTGAACGGTAAATTTTCGCTGGCGGTTATCAATTGCATCATGGATCAGCCTTCACTGTTTACGTTGTTAAATGAATCATTATTTGGATTTATTTTTAACGGCCGCTAGTCGTTCCTGAATACGATTCTTGCGTGCCAGATCATCCAGCTCCGCTAACTTGGTGGCCGTTTCC
>JASFMT010000138.1:0-8326 GCA_050117455.1 Gammaproteobacteria bacterium
TGGGATACTGGGGCGTACCAGCCGGGCCTTATTTTGTATTACCGTTTCTTGGGCCCAGCACCATACGAGATAGCGTTGGTTTAGGTGCGGATTACGCTTATTTTGACCCGACATTTAATATGATTAAAGACACCTCGCTATCCTGGTCACTCACGGGTCTGTATTTTATCGATCGCCGTGCGGATTTATTGGGCATGTCAAATCTACTACAAACCGCGGCGCTGGATCCTTATGTTTTTACGCGGGAAGGGTACCTTCAACGACGATTGTACAAGGTTTACGACGGTAATCCGCCTGTGGAAAATTATGACGACGTTGATTACGACGAAGGCAATAAGTAACCGGATAACAAGTAACTATAACAACGCAACAACATGAGGACTGCTGGAAAGGGGAAAGCGCTGCAAAAATCGAAAATATCGCAGCAATAGGTCAGGCCACTATCTATATATTCGGCAAGTCAAAATTTGCTTTATCCTCAATCCCTGATCCTGGTGTTTCCAGTTGGACGTTAAATTAAATATCGTATTACATGGTTTAACGGCTTTTACTTCCTTAACAATCACTTAAAAACAAAATCTACTCCTGATTGTTGTCAAGAATTTGAGTACAATATAGTTCTTGAATCAATACTCACATCCCCATTTCTATATTTGTACATTTGCAGGTGAATCGTATGTGGGACGAACGTTACAGCGACGAAGACTATGTATACGGCAAGGACCCTAATGAATTCCTGGCCAACGCCGTTGATAAAATCCCCAAAGGCAAAGTGCTTTGCATCGCCGAGGGCGAAGGCCGCAACGCCGTGTTTCTCGCCGAACAAGGGTACGACGTCGTTGCCGTAGATGCCTCCGCCGTGGGACTGGAGAAAGCCCGTAAACTCGCCGACGAACGCGGCGTCGAAATAGAAACGATTGTCAGCGACCTGGCGCATTTTGACATCGATTCCGACAGCTGGGATGGCGTGGTCTCCATTTTTGCGCATGTGCCACCACAGGTACGCAAAGAATTGCACCAAAAAATCGTCAACGGCCTGCGCTCCGGCGGGGTGTTGATTCTGGAAGCCTATCGCCCCGACCAGTTGCAATACAAAACCGGCGGGCCGCCGTCAGCCGAAATGATGATGACCCTGGAAAGTCTGGAGGCGGAATTAAAAGGGTTAAACTTTGACTACGGCATGGAACTTGACCGCGACGTCGTCGAAGGCAAATTCCACACCGGCAAAGGTGCGGTGGTACAGATAATTGGTGTTAAACCTTAGTAACGGCTTCAGCGCAACGTGCCAGCTAAAATAATGCGTTGCGTTATAAGAAATTTCCCGAAGTAAATAAAATGGGCGCCTGGTACCCGCTAATACGCCAGACGCCCACCATTTCTTAAACCACTCTTTTGAACTCCCCTAACCCTGTCCTTATTCCCCTTTGGGGAGAAAAAGGTACCTGGACAGTACTCCAACGACATTTATCCCTTTAACGCAAACCTTGCAAATAGGGTATCATGCTCCCTTCGTTTAGCTTCGTTGTCGGTGACAAACTGGTATGCCCAAAAAGTGTATTTCGATAAAAGGCGCGCAACAAAACAACCTGAAAAACCTGGATATTGATATCCCACTGAACGAACTGGTGGTCATCACCGGTGTCAGCGGTTCGGGAAAATCGTCGCTGGCTTTTGATACCGTTTATGCCGAGGGCCAGCGCCGTTATGTAGAAACCTTTTCCCCCTATGCGCGGCAATTTCTCGACCGCATGGACAAGCCGGGCGCCGAGCGCATCGACGGCATCACGCCGGCCATCGCCATCGACCAGACCAATCCGGTGCGCACGTCCCGCTCCACGGTCGGTACCATGACCGAGCTGAATGACCATCTAAAGCTGTTGTTTGCGCGCACCACGACGTTGTATTGCAGAAGCTGTGGTAATAAAGTCCAGAAGGATACACCGCAAACGATTTATAGCGATGTCGCCAAACACGATGCGCCGTACATTCTAATCACGTTCGAAGTAACCATTCCACACAACTTCAGCGCCACGGAAATCAAAGCCATACTCAACAAACAGGGCTATACCCACATTCATCGCCAGACCAAAAAGCGCATTGAAGTGGTTCAGGACCGTACGCGCCTGCAAGCGAATAACCGGCAGCGCATTGTCGAAGCTCTGGAAACCGCCATTCAGCACGGCCATGGCAAAGTAACCGTGCACTTCCTCAATGAGGATCGCCGACCCATTGAAGCGCGCCATTATTCGGCGGAGTTTCATTGTGCGCAATGCGACATTGACTACCAGGAACCCATCCCCAATTCCTTTTCCTTCAATTCACCCATGGGTGCATGTGATACCTGCCGTGGTTTTGGCCGCACGATCGGCATCGACTATGACCTGGTAGTACCGGATGCCAACAAAACACTGGCCGAAGGCGCGGTCAGGCCCTGGCAAACCGAAAGCTATCTGGAATGCCAGGGCGACCTGATGCGCTTTGCCCGTTCGCGCGGCGTTGCCACTGATGTACCGTGGCGCAAACTCAGCAAGGCGGACCAACAATGGGTAATCGAGGGCGAAGGCGAATGGGAAGACGGCCTGTGGTATGGGGTGCAGCGATTTTTCGACTGGCTGGAAACCAAAAGCTATAAAATGCACATCCGGGTGTTGTTGTCCAAATACCGCGCTTATAACGTCTGCCCGCAATGTGAAGGGTCACGACTGAAACCGGATTCATTATTGTGGCGCCTGGGCAATAAAAAACAGGCTGACGCAGCGCTGGACCCGAAGCAACGCTTCCAGCATCCGCAAGTTCATCTTAACCGGCGTCAATACGAACAACTGCCGGGCCTGACCATCCATGATGTGATGTTGCTCCCCATCGGCAAGTGCCAGGAATTTTTCAGCCGATTAAAGTTACCCGAACCCCTGGATGAAGCCACTGATTTATTACTGCGCGATATCCGCTCGCGGCTGGATTACCTGACCCATGTGGGCCTGGCTTACCTCACCCTGGACCGCCAGTCGCGCACGTTAAGCGGCGGTGAAGTACAGCGTATAAACCTGACCACCGCGCTCGGTACATCATTAGTGAATACTTTGTTCGTACTGGACGAACCCAGCATTGGCCTGCATCCGCGGGACATGCAACGGGTTATTGCAGTCATGCAGCGGTTACGGGATTCGGGCAATTCGTTGCTGGTGGTCGAACACGATCCCCAAATCATGCTTGCCGCCGATCGTATCTTTGATATCGGCCCCGGCCCTGGCGAGGCCGGCGGACGCGTAGTGTTCAACGGCACACCCAGGCAATTGGTAAAATCCAACAAGTCCCTCACCGGCCAATACCTGGCCGGCAAACGCTCGGTGATTGACGCCGATGAACTTGTTACACGCCCTGCGCCATCGACAAGCAAAACCATAACCATCAAAGGCGCCCGCCAACACAATTTAAAGAATATCGACGTCACCTTTCCACTGAATCACATGGTTTGCATCACCGGTGTCAGCGGCTCGGGAAAATCGACATTAGTACAGGACACGCTGTATAACGGGCTGCGCAAACTGAAAGGCAAACCGGTGGATACGCCAGGCTTGCACAAGCGCATTGTCGGCCATCAGCACATCAACGACGTGGTGCTGGTGGATCAAAGCCCCATTGGCAAAACCACCCGTTCCAACCCGGCCAGTTATGTAGGCGCACTGGATGGCATTCGCAAAGCATTCGCCGCGGAGCCCATGGCCAAAGAGCGTGGTTATAGCGCCGGCACGTTTAGTTTTAACTCGGGCCAGGGACGATGCCCCACCTGCGGCGGTAATGGTTTTGAACACATTGAAATGCAATTTTTGAGCGATGTGTATATACGCTGTCCCGATTGCAATGGTACGCGCTACCGGCCGGAAGTTCTGGACGTCAAGCTGCTGCCATCATCTGCGCATGACGCCAAATCCATCGCCGAGGTGCTGGACATGACCGTTACCGAAGCACTGGAATATTTCACCGCCGATGCGCAAATCAACGCCGCCTTAAAACCACTGCACGATGTGGGCCTGGGCTATGTGCGCCTGGGTCAGCCGGTGCCCACGCTAAGCGGCGGTGAAGCGCAACGTTTAAAACTGGCCGGGCACCTGGCAAAAAACAGCGGGCGGACCACCCGGAAAAACACAAGCAACAAAAAGGGCAGCTTGTTTTTGTTCGACGAACCTACCACCGGTCTGCACTTTGACGATATCGCCAGGTTACTGCGGGCGTTTCGCCAGCTCCAGGCGCAAGGACATTCATTAATTATTATCGAACACAACCTGGATGTGGTGAACGCCTGCGACTGGATTGTTGATCTGGGCCCTGAAGGCGGTGATGCGGGTGGGCAACTGGTTTGCGAAGGTGAACCTGCCGCGGTGGCCAAAAACCGTAAAAGCCATACCGGCGCCGCGCTGCGAGAGTATCGCGCTTCACTGGACTTGCTGCAACAGGCACAGCCGGTCAAACCACCCACGCTTGCTAAAAGTACGCTTACTAAAAACCAACAGGCCAAAGCCGCCAACGTGATCGAAATTCACAATGCCCGCGAACATAATTTAAAGAACATCTCCCTGGATATTCCCCGGGAAAAGTTCACCGTGGTAACCGGAATCAGTGGCAGCGGAAAAAGTACGGTGGCCTTCGACATACTGTTTGCGGAGGGCCAGCGGCGTTACCTTGAATCGTTGAACGCCTACGCCCGGCAGTTTGTGCAACCTTCTTCGCGTCCGGATGTGGACGCCATTTACGGTATTGCACCTACCGTTGCCATCGAGCAACGCACCAGCCGCGGCGGGCGCAAGAGTACCGTGGCCACCATGACGGAGATTTATCATTTCCTGCGTTTATTGTTCGTCAAACTGGGCACGCAATACTGTCCCGATTGCGATGTCCCCATCCAACCGCAAAGCCCGGATGCCATCTTGGCCAAATTAATGCGCGATCACCGCAACAAGAAAGTACAATTGCTGGCGCCGTTAATCCTGGCCCGTAAAGGTTATTACACCGATCTGGCCAAGTGGGCCCTCAATAAAGGTTTTACACACTTGCGCGTGGATGAAGACTACCTGCCCACCGATAACTGGCCGCGCCTGGACCGCTTCAGGGAACACACCATCGAACTACCCCTGGGTGAGGTAACGGTTAACGCCAAAAACGAATCTCGGTTGCGAGAACTATTGCAACGTGCGCTGGATTACGGCAAAGGTGTGGCCCATGTTCTGGTGACTACGTCCGGAAAACAGAAACCGAAGGAACTGGTTTTCTCCACCCAACGGGCATGTCCCAGTTGCCACCGCAGTTTTGAAGAGCTGGACCCGCGCCTGTTTTCCTACAACTCCAAACACGGGTGGTGCCCGCAATGTTACGGCACCGGCCTGGAAATGGAGGGGTTCGACGAAGAACAAAGCGGCGAGGAATTCTGGTGGAACGACGCCTGGGAGGAAGAAGAACAACTCTGTAGCGCCTGCCATGGCCAGCGCCTCAACCCGGTGGCACTGGCGGTGCGTTTTCGTAAACGTTCCATCGCCGAGTATGCCGCCTTACCCATCGAAAAAGCCGACAGGGCGTTTCGCGCTTTTAAGATGAATGACAGGGAAAAACAGATCGCCCGTGACATTTTAACGGAAATCAATACCCGCCTGAATTTTTTGCAGGAAGTGGGCCTTTCCTATTTGAACCTGGACCGCGCCGCGCCCACCTTAAGCGGTGGTGAAGCCCAGCGCATACGCCTGGCCGCACAACTGGGCTCCAACCTGCAAGGGGTGTGTTACATCCTGGATGAGCCCACCATCGGCCTGCACCCGCGGGACAACCAAATGCTGCTCAATACCTTGCGCAACCTGGAAGGCAAAGGTAACACCATCGTGGTGGTGGAACACGATGAAGACACCATACGCCGCGCCGAACACATTATTGACCTGGGACCGGGCGCCGGCATCAATGGCGGCGAGGTCGTGGCGCAAGGTTCGGTAAAAGCCGTGACCAGGTGCAAGCAGTCTCTTACAGGACAGTTTTTAGCGAACCCGTTAATCCACCCGCTGGTGGAACAGCGTCAGACGATACTCCGAGGCAAGCAAACGACGCCGGTTTTGCATATCACCGGCGCGCGGCTGAACAATTTAAAAAACCTGTCCGTAAAAGTACCCCTGCAACGATTCGTGGGCGTCACCGGCGTCAGTGGTAGTGGTAAAAGCACATTGGTTCGTGAAATCATCCATGAAAACATGGCAACACTGACCCGGCGCAAGGGCAAAAAGTCGCGCAAGCACAACTTTTACGGCTGCGACAATATTGCAGGCTGGGAAGACGTACAGCGGGTACTGGAAGTGGATCAAACACCCATCGGTAAAACACCGCGCTCCTGTCCCGCTACTTATATAGGTTTCTGGGACGATATTCGCAAACTGTTCGCGCAGGCGACCGAGTCAAAAATTCGCGGTTATACGCAAAGCCGGTTTTCCTTCAATGTCAAAGGCGGACGTTGCGAAGCCTGCGAAGGCCAGGGCATGAAAAAAATCGAAATGAGTTTTCTGCCCGACGTCAAAGTACCCTGCGAAGTGTGCCGCGGTAAACGCTTTAACGCGGAAACCCTGAGCGTGTTGTACAAGGACAAAAGCATCGGCGATGTGCTGAACATGAACGTGGAACAGGCCACCGAGTTTTTCTCCGCCCATACCAGCATCCACAATGCCCTGCAGTTATTACAGGACGTGGGTCTTGGCTATCTCACCCTGGGCCAGCCCAGCCCTACCTTAAGCGGCGGCGAAGCGCAGCGGATCAAGCTGGTAACCGAACTGGCCAAGGCCGGACCGCAACGGGCGAAGTTACAAGGCAACACGGTCAGGACTAACAACAGGCACACGCTATATATTCTGGATGAACCCACCATCGGCCTGCACATGGCCGATGTGGATAAGCTCATTCACGTACTGCACCGGCTGGTGGATGCGGGCAATACTGTCATTATTATCGAGCACAACCTGGACATCATTGCCGAAGCGGACTGGTTGATTGACCTCGGGCCCGAAGGCGGCGATGGCGGTGGGCGAATAGTAGTGCAAGGTACACCGGATGAGATCATCAAGCGTAAGACCAAATCGCACACGGCAGCGGTATTAAAACAATTCCTGGCGCAGCGGAAAAAGCCGAAGCGAAAAGCAAAGCGCTAACGTGTAATTTCAGACTGTGTCAGGCTGTGAAAGTAGTCGCAGAACGGCGCTGCTTTAACTGCGAGCCACGATATAGACCGCTGCCCTGGGGTAGCGGTTTTTTTGTGCGCCCGACGGGAACACAACAGTTCTACTGCCAGTTCAAATGCCATTATGCAGCGAGTCTAGAATTACAGATTTCTAATCGACATTGTTATGCCCCATCGCACCTGTTAGATGAAACACTTTTAAAATGCAGCATCAAAACCGAACAGGACATAATTCTCACTGGTGAGATGACCGGTATAGTATGTGCCGGTCTGATCTTCCTCGTCGAGCAGATCCGCGTTGACCTCTATCACGCCCTTGACGTTACGCATAAAATAATAGGACGCGGTATAAGTCAGGGTTTTCATGGCGATGCCTTCATAGACGGTATCGGTGTTTTCGAAGTCGTTGGCATCGTTATAGTTGTAAAGCAACGAATGCGCCCAGCGCGAGCTGTAAATATAGTCAACACCAACAAAGGCACCGAACCATTTGTAGTTCCGGTCAGGGTCAAGAAACCCGTCCCACTCGTTCCATAAAAATTGCGAAAACCAATAGATATTAATACCCGCTTTGCCGTTCAGATCCAGCCCGATGACGTTCTTGTCGGTATCCCGGCTACCCGCTTCGATAGCGGCGGGCGTGGTCAAATCGGCATTTTTCTGTTTGCCGCTGAACGCGAACAGGCCGGCGCTAACCGGTCCCACGTCGGTACCGATCCGGCCGAATACGGACTTGGAATTATCGTTATCAAACAAATGATCCGGGCGCCGGTAGCCGGGACTGTTAATCGTGACATTCTCATCAATACCGTTACCGTTTACCAGACCAATCGCAATGTCCACCGGCCCCAACGCACCATCGAACACCACGCCACGTTCATAGGTAATACCAGCCATGCGATAGGTCATAAAGTCCTGGAAGGTGAGACGGGTTTCGCGCGGAAACATTAGATCAGAAACCTGGAACTGGCCGAGCATCATGCCGATATCGGTGCCGAATAATGCATCGTGCGAAAACCAGGCGTCCTCGACGACGGTCTCACCGTTACCGCCCTTCTCGGCGAAGATAGCGTAGAAATAGTAGCTAATGTGATCCGACAACGGCGCACTGGAAAGCAGCTTGAT
>JASFMT010000139.1:0-8306 GCA_050117455.1 Gammaproteobacteria bacterium
GGATGAACAGATCACGGAAACCCTTAAACTTGGCTGCCAGTTGCTTGACATGGAAATCGGCAAAGTATGCCAGATTGATAAAACCAAAAAGACTAATCGTTTTCTTAACGTGGTGGCACCGGATGATTACAGCGTACGTGAGGGCCAGGAAATTCCGCTGGAGAAAACGTTTTGCAGTGTGACTATCAGTGCACAGGATGCTTTGGCCATTCCTCATGTTCAGGCATCCGAGTATGCCAGCTATCCCTGCTATGAATTTTCGCATATTGAATCCTACGTATCGCTGCCGTTGTTTGTTAACCAGGTCAAATTCGGAACCGTTAATTTTTCCAGTACCCAACCCCGGGAACCATTTACGGAAAGTGATATCGATTTTCTGAAGCTTATCAGCAACTGGATCAGTGTCACGCTGGAACGGAAAATCTCACAGCAGATTTCAGTTGCCAAGGAAACCGCCGAAGCCGCCAGCAAAACCAAGAGCAGTTTCCTGGCCAATATGAGTCACGAACTGCGTACACCGCTCAATGCCATCCTGGGCTATAACCAGTTACTGCGCGAAGAAATCAGTGACGATGGTAACACGCAGTACCTTGACGATATTGACAAGGTCGATACTGCCGGCCGTCACTTACTATCGTTAATTAATGACGTTCTCGATCTGTCGAAAATCGAAGCCGGCAAAATGGAAGTCCACCTGGAAGAATTTGCTTTAAAACCCCTGGTCGACGAAATCAAGACGACCATCGAACCGTTGATGGAAAAAAACCACAACCTTTTTCAGCTGGAATATGACGATGAAATCAACATAGTCCGCGCCGACCTGACCAAAGTTCGGCAGATCCTGTTTAATTTATTGAGCAACGCCAGCAAATTTACCGATAACGGCACCGTTAAACTTCTCGTTGCCTCCCAGAAAAACGGCCATAACAACTGGATGCGCTTTACCATCAAGGACACTGGCATAGGCATGACCCGGGAACAACTGAACAAATTGTTCGTGTCATTTTCCCAGGCCGACAGCAGCACCCAGAAGAAATACGGTGGCACGGGCCTTGGGCTGGCCATTACCTACAGGTTGTGCCAGCTTATGGGTGGTTCGGTGGTTGCCGACAGCGTCCCGGGAGTAGGATCAACGTTCACCGTGCTGCTTCCCACGGAGATTTCCACCGAATCCACGCCTGACGAAGAACAAAAAACCGCCACCGGTTAAGCTTTCTTGATTTCCCAATAATTCATACAATACAGCTCGATGCGTCGATTCTTTACGACGTCGTAATATGCAATATATTCGGGCTTATAGCGCAACTCCTGCACATGAAGGCAATCATGGAAGTTTCCAGTCTCGTGAAACGTTACGGCACGATCACTGCCGTTGACGGGATTGATTTACAGATACCGCAAGGTATCTGTTTTGGATTATTGGGCCCCAACGGCGCCGGTAAAACCACAACCGTGGAAATGCTGGAAAACATTACAACACCCAGCAGCGGATCGATACGCTACAACGGCGAACCACTGGGAAAGGCGTTTCGCGATAGCGCGGGTATTATGTTCCAAACCACAGCACTTCAGGAATTTATCAGCGTACGGGAAACCCTGGAGTTATTCCGTAGCCTTTACCCCCGCACAACCGCGCTGGATGAACTCGTCCACAAATGTGCCCTGGAGGAGTTTTTGCACCGGGATACGCGCAAACTGTCCGGCGGGCAACGGCAACGCCTGTTGCTTGCTATCGCGTTGATCAACGACCCCACGATCCTGTTTCTAGATGAGCCCACCACAGGCCTGGATCCACAGTCGCGGCGCAACTTCTGGAAACTGATTCGGGATATTAAACAACAAAGCAAAACCATCGTGCTGACCACCCACTACATGGAAGAAGCCTATGAACTTTGTGACGATATTGCCATTATGGATCACGGCAAGATTATCGCCCGCGGCACACCGCAGCAACTGCTGGCCGAGCATTTCAACAGTGTTGTTGTGCGCTTGCCCGCTGAAGCATTGCCGTTAAACCACTCGGCGTTACCCTTTGAGACAACTACCCAGGGTGATTACATTGAGTTTGAAACCACGGACATTAATAACGCTCTGCGTACGCTGCTGGAAAAACAGGTGGATCTTGCTGAGATTAAAATCCGAAACCACACCCTGGACGATTTGTTTTTGAAATTGACCGGGCACGAGTTGCGCTCATGAACCTGCGCCGCTTCGCTGCTGTATTAAAAGCCCGCAACCTTGAGTTCGTTCGCGACCGCTCAGCGCTGGGCTGGAATTTTATGTTCCCTATTTTGATAGTCTCCGGCTTCGCCTTTGCCTTTTCCGATAACAGTTTCGACACATACAAAGTAGGGATCTATGGTGAGTGGAATGAACAGGTGCGTCAGCAGCACGCTTTTTTCTCGCTGGACTATATCAAGTTTGTACCGGTGAACGACCTTACCCGGGCCATTACCAAGATTGAACGACATCAACTGGATCTGCTATTTGACCTGAAGACGCACCAATACTGGATCAACAAGGAATCACCCGGCGGTTACATACTGGAAAGGGTTTTATGGGGCACCGACAACGCGGTTTCCCAGCCTAACCAACCAGCGGGCGCTTCACTAACATTTAAACGCCACCAGGTCAGCGGCACGCAAATACGTTATATTGACTGGCTGCTGCCCGGCGTATTGGCCATGAATATCATGTTCAGCGCGTTGTTTGGTGTGGGGTACGTCATTGTCCGTTATCGTAAAAACGGCGTACTAAAACGCCTCAAGGCGACACCGTTAAGTGCCGCGGAATTTCTGTGCGCCCAGGTCGTATCTCGGCTGTGGCTGGTGATGCTGATCACGATCATCGTCTATGTCGGTACTCACCTGACACTGGCCATTCCGATGTTCGGATCGTATTTAAATTTGCTGGTGGTTTTTGTTCTGGGATCCATTAGCATGATCAGCGTTGGTTTGTTGATCGCCACCCGCACCGCGAGCGAAGAACTGGCGGGCGGGTTGCTCAACCTGATCAGCTGGCCAATGATGTTTTTATCCGGGGTATGGTTTTCACTGGAAGGCATTCATCCTCTGCTGCAAAAGGCGGCCTTATTATTTCCATTGACACACCTTATTGCCGCGGCACGCGCGGTGATGATCGATGGAGCGGGGCTTATGGAAATCTTGCCATATTTGGCGACCCTTGGCGTAATGAGCGCCGTCTTCCTGACGATCGGTGCCCTGTTATTTAAATGGGAATAAGCTTAATGCCGGTGAAGGATACTTTGTCATTCGGGCAGGTAAAAATTTATTCGTCCACTTCTATCATTTCGAAATCAGATTTGCCCACACCGCAATCGGGGCATTCCCAGTCGTCCGGTATATCTTCCCAGCGCGTACCGGGTTCAATACCCTCTTCGGGCAACCCTTGCGCCTCATCATAGATAAACCCACATACCAGGCACTGCCATTTACGCATTTAACAACTCCTATGCTATGAAATATGTTTTAGATACTTGCTACAGAAAAACTATCAATAATAACCCGATCCGAACCGGCCTATGCCCGGTGGCCGCAAGCCATCAGCCGTGCTGGCTGGAATAGCGCAGTATAAAATAATCCCCGCTGGATTTTCCACGCTGAAACACTATGTCCCCACGCAATCCAGAAACCGTGAAATTCGCTACCCCACTAAAAGCGGGCCTGCCATGAGGAAATCAATGCCGGCTTTATGTTAATGTAATGACAGTGTTACATTAAAAAGTTTCATACTTGGCCCGTTTGGTCATAATATCCTCGGGCGATTCACTGGTGGCCACGACACAAGCAAAAACAATCTGGTACGGCCCGCAAAACACCAGTATCACAATAATTTTGTAATTCAAACATTTGTTGGCAACCCATCAACCACAATGGATTAACAACATGTCAGCTAAATTCTCGTCATTTAAACAATACGCAACCGGTTTAACCGTAACCCTTGGCGTTTTTGGTATCAGCTATTTACTCATTACCAGCATAGATCCTGGCAACCTGTCGCCGGTCCCGGTTTTGTTTGTTGGCTTGCTGGTCGGCCACTTTTTAGGGCACGTATTCTCCGGCGCCATCACGAGCGATAAACGGCACAACCGCAAAGCCGATAACGCGCAGCAAACCAAAACAATCTATGTAGGAAACTTACCGTTTAAAACCAATCGTTACGAACTTAAAGAATTATTCCAGCCCTACGGCAAGGTGGAAGCGGTACGCATTATGATTGACAAGGCAACACGCAAACCTCGCGGTTATGGTTTTGTGGAAATGCCCCATGACGATGCGAACAAAGCCATCGCCAAACTGGATGGGGTGTCGTTCATCGGGCGCAATCTGAAAATCAGCGAGGCAAATGAACGGGCTTGATGACGCTGGCGTGTGAGTTGCTGCTCAGGTAAAACACCGTCATAGATCGCTATCAACTAGCGATAACTTGCCAGTGATATCGCCGATCGATGGGTCGTCATAAGTTGCCACAAAGAATAAGTTGCCGCCGCTGATAGCGGTAAAATTACTATTCTCCAATGTCGTGCCTTCTTCAAACTGCCAATAACCGTGTTCCGGCTCCAATACCAAACCCTGGGGACTATTGAGATTTTTATTCCTGACCAACCAAACACTATCCGGGTTTAGGCCAACAATTCTTACTACGCCCCGAATAAATCTAATATTCGCGCCGTATTCTTCGATCGTCACGTATGCCCTACCATACGTGTCGTGGGCTTCGCCCGAGTCCATTCCCTCCCCGGACAATTCAGCCAACGCAACGCGAACACAAGGCAAATAGCCCTCCGAGCATGGAAAATACACCTGCGTTCTCAATACACCTTGATAATAATTATCCGTATTTATTTGCAGGTAAAGCTCTGCGCTATCCAACCGCTCGAGCTGGGATATAGATAGCTTCTTATTGGCAGGTATGCGCCACGTATCTGGGTTTTCTGGATCCCACTCAAACCAGAATACGGGTTCTTCCGAAGTTAGCCCCGCCGAGCCCTCATACAACCCAATATTATTGGGTGCAAGTCCCGTAACCTTCACGTAACCCGTTATTGAGTCATCGTAATAATCTATTGTTAACTCAGCGTGAGCCTCGACATTTTCATCAACCATCACCGGTGCCTCTGAGACCACCTGATCTGGCGTTAAATCAGCGGCAAATTGGACGGTTGGAAACTGGGCCGCCTGTTGCGCCTGATATCGATCATTAAGTTCGGACAAATCTTCATTGCCGCACGCTAGCAACCCTAGTGCGGGCAATATCAGAACCACAGCACGCAAAATGCAACGGCTTTTCCATACGCCGCTATGCACTGAACTGTCCCGATGAGACGACTGTTGAGAGACGAAGAATATCCCCGACACGCGATGACCCCGAATTCGCCTGCTAGTTAGTTAGGGGGCTTATCTTAACATGAGTGGTACGCAATCCGTTAAGCATCGCAGATGCCTATTAGCCAATGCTTATAAATGGGCTATTCCGCACTAATTTTTGTGCCAAACGAAGAACGGCCATTACCCTTTACGTTGTGGAGGTACTCGCTCGGGTAATAGCCGTTTTTGGAGTTCCTATGGATCAGGCAGGAACTGTTATGTTATTAATTATATAAAGATTTTTTCCATTTGGTCCATATCGTTGATAACGGTCCAGGTGCCACCGGCGGACACGACACGAGCCTCCCACCGTTCGAGGCGGTCCATGTATTGCTCCGGGTCATAGTTGTCACTGCGTAACTTGGTGACGTTTATGGCAACCACATCAAAACCTTTTAACGCAAAGGCGATATCCCGGTTATAACCTTCCCCCAATTCCTCTTTCAGGTCCGAGAAAATCAGGATGGTTTTGCGACCGGTACCCTTTTCATTAAGAAACTGCGTGCCTTGCAGGATACCACCGGTGATATCGGTATAGCGTGCTGGCTCTACCGTGGTGACGAACTTATCGATCTTCTCCTTAAACAACCGCTTTTGATGATTTGCCATGCTGGGTCGATCATCAAAAGTCACTTTGGCCACGATATCCTTCTCGCTGAAGCTGCCAGTATCAATACGAGCCACGGCAAATGTATCACCGGGATACAGTTTAGCCAGGGTCACGTTGATGATTTGCTGCGCTTTTTTCAGCTCCTTGGTATACGTACCAGACGTATCAATGAGCATGTACACGCCATGACCTGGCGCCCGCTGTTGGTTTTTACCACACCCCGTTAAGGCAACCCCAATGGCGACGAATAAGACAATCGCAAGATAGCGCGTCATGAAGCCTCCTTCATTAGCTCCGGCGGATCTACTTTACGGCGATCACGGGTGATCAGGGTTGGATAATCTTCACCCTGCTTGTTTTTGATTTTGTATTCCACCCATAACGGGGCAAACACCAATAGATCATAGGTGTGCAACATGATGACCCCCATGTAGTGAAACGCGTTACCCAGCATGCGCAATACGAAAGAAAGGGCATGGACAATATTAATTGCGGCAACACCCAATACGGTACGCGCCGATGCCACAAAATTTTCCAGCGGGATAGCGACAAACGTCAGCACAAACGGCAATACAAAGCCCATACCCATTTGGGCCACGGTGGTCATCCAGGCAAAATCATTTTGCGCCATCGCCGTGGCAGCGGTCTCGCCCCGCAACTGGGCGTTGGTAGCCAGCTCATCGACCATGAGCAGTTCGCGCATATAAGCCAGGCCGGCCTCGACAGTGGCCAACGCCAGTAAAATGGTGAATGTAAACCAGATCATTCGGACCCGCATTTTATCGGACATCGCACCGATAACCGGAAACAGGCGTGTAACACGCAATGACTCCATGAGAAATAGTCCCATGACAATTTCCGCGAGGATAATCACCATGGCGGCGATCTCGGACGTCTGGAAACCCAGAAGTAACGCACGGCCACCACCCACCATTTCGGACATAGGCCGCTCGATCAATTGAAAGTTAACGGCACCGACGCCGACAGCAATGGCCAGCACCAGGCCGGCAACAAAGAACTGAACCAGGGAAGATGACGACAACATGCGGGTTGCCCGTTCTGTACCATTGAGCACTTCGTTATAATCTTCCATATAACGATCAACTACCTTGGCACGCTCCATAAGACTGGTGACATTGGCGTCCGCCTCTTCCACCACGTGTTTTACCTTGCGCCACGCCGGCATCATTTCCTTCAAAATGCCGTGCTTTTCTTTGCGAGACTCGCGGTATTCCTCGATCGCCGTTTTATGGGCGTTGACCAGCGACTCGTGAATATCTTCGAGAATATCCACCACCACCGGATCACCCTTGGCGGGAATCTTCGCCACCGCCTCCACTGCAGCCACCCAGCCCGGTGGCGAAGGCGGCACCTCGGTGCTGTTCTTGTAGGCGTCCTCGATCTTGGTTACTTCTTCCAGCAATTTGCGATGCAAAGATGGAGTTTCAGCCAGTTCCTTGTCGACTGTCGCACTGATGCGTTCAAACTGTCTTTCAATTTTGCGCTCGTACTCTTCACGGCCCGCAGCCAACAGCACCTCCTTGTTGCGCAAGGACAGTTTCTCGGAAACGCGATCAAGGGAATACGCGGATAAACGCATGACATTACGCAACATGCGGGTGAACGATTTGATCATGCCGTGCGCGGAATTTCTGCCCATATAGAGGACGGAGGCAAGGATAATAAACCAGATAATACCCGACATCACCGGGCTATCTACAATCATAAAAGCTTCAGAGAATGACATAACAGCCTCCATTCATATTGACGTAATCTTTAAATCTCGTTTAACGCACAACCCGCCAATACATTGACAAGTCAATTTAAACTGATGATCATTTCGGTTGCCGGCCAGCCGCATCGCAGTGTAGTTACTAGCGACAACTGGCATGGTGAACTTGATGACTTTGCGTCCGGCTTTCCCTGGTTTCGATCTCAGTTTACCAGTCCTTTAGCGTTCCTTTAGCCTAAGCAAATGCAATACCATAAATACCGCGGTCGGTGTTAGACGCGCCTGGTTAATATTGGTTCATATATTTATGGTAGATTATGGGATATAGGCGCAATTACATGGCAAGCTGGGCATTTTGCGTTGTGCGTGTTTGCTTTGCGGGTTGTACAAACCTGTATCAGTGGCACATTGGATATCCAGTTACCAAAACATGATTGCCAGGATGCTAATAGCGTTACATTAATGGCGCTACACTACGACGCTACACTACGGCTTTGACTGACTACTCAGCACGCAAGGCAATGATTAATAAGGATCATAATGGCCCAATCACCACAATCCCGCAACACTCCACCGA
>JASFMT010000140.1:0-8291 GCA_050117455.1 Gammaproteobacteria bacterium
AATAACGGCCGCTATATTGTCGGTGTTTCTTCTACCGAAACCAAGATCGCACCGGGTCAAACGGGAGAATTCAGCAGCAGGCTGTTTGTGGGTCCCAAGGAGCAGGACCGGTTAGCGGGTGTCGCGCCCAACCTTGAGTTGACAGTGGATTACGGCGTACTGACGATTCTGGCCGAGCCGCTGTTCTGGTTGCTGGAGTTGATCCATGATTACATTGGTAACTGGGGCTGGTCTATTGTGCTGGTCACGCTGATTATCAAGCTGGTGTTCTACAAGTTGTCAAAAGCGGCCTACACCTCCATGGCCAACATGCGTAAATTCCAGCCGAAGATCCAGCAGATTCGCGAGCGCTACGGCGATGATCGCCAGCGCATGAGCCAGGCCATGATGGACCTGTATAAAAAAGAAAAAATCAATCCGCTCGGTGGTTGCTTGCCCATGCTGGTGCAGATTCCGGTTTTTATCGCCCTGTACTGGGTATTGCTGGAAAGTGTGGAGTTGCGCCAGGCGCCGTTTATTCTGTGGATTAATGACTTGTCGACGAAGGACCCCTACTACGTCCTGCCGCTGATCATGGGCGCTAGTATGTTTTTGCAGCAAAAACTCAATCCGGCACCCATGGATCCCATGCAGGCCAAAATCCTGCAGTTTCTGCCTATTATTTTCACGTTGTTCTTCGCGTTTTTCCCGTCCGGCCTGGTGCTATACTGGGTTGTTAACAACATACTGTCGATCATTCAGCAGTGGCATATCACCCGTAAGATCGAAGCGGGCACCACCTAGCGGACTGATCAGTCACCATCGAGAACGAGCCACGCATGGCCGGTTACCAACAAGCCATGGACACCATCGCTGCCGTTGCCACACCACCGGGCCGCGGCGGCGTGGGTATTGTGCGTGTGTCCGGACCGCAAGTTGCCGAGGTGGCAAAACACTTGTTGGGCAAACCCCTGAAACCGCGTGTTGCCGAATACCTGCCGTTTAAAGATCACCACAACAATACCATCGATATGGGTATCGCATTGTTTTTCGAGGGGCCGCATTCCTTTACCGGCGAAGACGTGCTGGAGCTGCAGGGCCACGGTGGTCCCATGGTGATGGATATGATTTTACAGCAAGTGCTGTCACTAGGGCCCCGCCTGGCGCGCCCCGGTGAATTCAGTGAGCGGGCTTTTCTTAATAATAAGCTGGATCTGGCCCAGGCCGAAGCCATTGCGGACTTGATTGACAGTTCTTCTCAGCAGGCAGCACGTTCCGCACTTCGCTCCCTGCAGGGGGCGTTTTCACAACGTATCCACGAGCTGGTCGAGGCCTTGACCACGTTGCGCATCTACGTGGAATCGGCCATTGATTTTCCGGAAGAGGAAATCGATTTTTTACAGGATGAGCAGGTTCACCGGCAACTCGACAGTGTATCAGCCAGGCTCAACGACACCCTTGCCGAAGCCCACCAGGGTCAATTGCTGCGCGAAGGCATGACCGTGGTGATCGCCGGGAAACCCAATGCGGGAAAGTCCACCTTGCTAAATCAATTGACGGGACAGCAAAGCGCCATTGTCACCGAAATACCCGGCACCACCCGTGATGTATTGCGCGAACACATCCAGATCGACGGTTTACCGTTGCATATTATCGATACCGCCGGGTTGCGCGATGGGGCAGACGTCGTGGAACAGGAAGGTATCCGGCGCGCCTGGCAGGAAATCAGCCGCGCCGATCGCATCTTGTATATCGTGGACGCCAGTGAACAACCGCGTGTTAGTGACGATCCGCTGTTGAAGCAGCTTAGCGAAGCGGGTCCAAACATCACCGTTATTTATAATAAAATGGACCTGGTTAGCCAGACCCCGCATTGCGATGAATTCGAGAACCTGCTTATCAGTGCGGCATCGGGGCAAGGTGTCGATCAACTGCGGGAACATCTAAAGGCCTGTGTGGGCTATCATATCACCGGCGAGGGTGGCTTTATGGCGCGGCGCCGTCATCTCGATGCCTTACAACGGGCGAGCGAACACCTGGCGCAGGGGCGGGAACAACTGTGTCACCATGCTGCCGGCGAATTGCTGGCCGAGGAACTACGCCAGGCGCAGCAACAGCTGGCGCAAATCACCGGCGAGTTTACCGCGGACGACCTGCTGGGGAAAATCTTCGCCAGTTTTTGTATTGGTAAATAGTTACCGAATTGTTCATTATGTCGGATGGCCAGGGCGCGGCAGCACCCGATAACAACACGACGAATCATTGGGGTATCCATCATTCATGACAAGGCAGTCAATCTGCAAGGGGAAGCACTACGTTTATAGTGGATTACTGGCTGCCGCAAGCATGTTCATCGCCGTGCCGCCAACGTATGCGCAATCCAATGCTGATCGTTGGAGTTACTGTACCGCCCAGTTTATCCCTTCCGGATTATTAACCACTGCGCCGCCGCAGCGTGATCCCACCGATACCAGCATCCATGTCACCGCCGACCAGGCGCGGGTGGAAGATAAGGAAACTTTCTATTTCGAAGGTAATGTGTTAATCCAGCAGGCTGATAAACTGTTCAATACCGATTACGCGACTTACCAAAAATCCACCAATAAACTGCATGCGGAAGGCATGGTGCGTTACCAGACCGAACAACAACTGGTCGTGGGTGAACGGGCTGACGTGTTCATCGACGACAACAAGGCCACGCTCAGCAACGTGGAATTCTGGCTAATGAACAACCATTTACGGGGCCGCGCCCATGCTTTCGACGTGGTTGACCGCGATACCATGCTGCTCGACGAGGTGCAATTCACCAGTTGTGACACCGATGATGAACACTGGCTGTTAAAAGCCAGCCGCATGAAGCTTGATTTCGCGAAAAACGAAGGTATTGCCCATCACGCCCGGGTAGAGTTTATGGGCGTGCCGTTTATCTATATGCCGTACTTGAGCATGCCATTGGTCGGGCGCAAAACCGGTTTCCTGGCGCCCAGCTTCGGCTCATCGGAAATATCCGGTACCGAGGTTTCCATTCCCTACTATGTCAATATTGCCCCCAACCGGGATGCCACGATTACCCCAACGTATTTTAGTCAGCGCGGAATACAATATATTGGTGAATACCGTTACCTGCGCCGTCGAGGGAGCGGCAAAATTGAGCTGGAATATTTACCCGACGACGATGTTTATAAGGACGACCGCATTTATTCTGCCTATTATCACAACGGTAACCCGGCGCCGGACTGGCGCATGAACGTACAACTGCGCTATGCCTCCGATGAGGAATATTTTGATGATTTTTCCAATAGCCTGAGCGATTCCAGTATCACCCACCTGGACCGGCACTTAACCCTGAACTATCAGGCCAAACTGTGGCGTGCCGATGCCAGGCTGCAACATTACCAAACCCTCGATCAGTCCATCGCGCCCGTTAACAGGCCTTACCAACGGTTACCCCAGCTACAGATATCCACCAATCCGTATTTTTTACCCTGGGGATTTGAAACCTCGGCCCGGGGGGAGCTGGTTAACTTTTTCCGTTCCGAGGGGGTCATCGGCACGCGGTTGGACCTGGCGCCCCAGTTGGCCTGGCGCTATCGCACCGCACCCGGTTTCGTGGAACCGGCTGTTACCTTGCGTCATACCCGCTATGAACTGGAAGATCACGATCCCGCCATCGACGGCACGCCCACGCGCACTATCACCCAGGCGTCCCTCGACACCGGCCTGTTTTTTGAACGGGATGTGGTATTTGAGGACAGGACATTGCTCCAGACCCTGGAGCCGCGCCTGTTTTACCTGCACGTGCCTTACCGCGATCAAAGTAACCTGATTGTTGATGATAGCGGCAATTCGCGGGTTTTCGATACGACGCTACCGCAGTTCAGTTTTGCCGAGCTGTTCCGCGACAATCGGTTCTCCGGCGTTGATCGCATTGGCGATGCCGACCAGCTGAGTTTTTCCCTCACCTCCCGCTTTTTTAACCAGTCCGGTAACGAGTTGTTCAACGCCAGTATTGGCCAGATCTACTATTTCCGCGACCGCGAAGTGACCCTGCCCAACCAGCCGGTGGAAACCAGCCGCCGTTCTGATATCGCGGTGGAACTGCGCAGTAACTGGAACAGCAAATGGTCCATCAAAGGTAGCGCCCTGTGGGATAATGCGGAAAACAGTACACGGCGCGGCTCCACGGAGCTTCGTTATAATCCCGGGCGTGATAAAATCGCCTACCTGTCCTATCGCTACGAACGCGACAGTATCGATCAGGCGGATTTTTCCTTTTTATGGCCCCTGCACCGCAAGTGGAAAGTGGTGGGCCGGTGGTATTATTCGTTTTTCGATGACCTGCGACTGGAAACCCTGGCCGGCCTTGAATATGAAAGCTGCTGCTGGTCCATTCGACTGGTGCGGCGGGATTATATCACCGACCTGGAAGACGAAACCCGTAACGACTCCATCTGGGTACAGCTTGAACTTAAGGGATTGACCAGTGTCGGTAGAACCGTGGGCAGCGGATTTGAAACGGGCCGTTTTGACCAGAATATTAACCGATAACAATACTTATTGACGCATCGCGACTAATGAACGTTTACTTTTCGAAGGTACCCATGAGCAGGCTGATTGTGACCCCATTTCCAGTTTTATTCACGCAATGGCTGATTTGCCTTGCCATCGCATTGACCGTGTCGCCACTGGCCGGCGCCGCGGTGGATGACAACACCGCCAAACGCGATGCCTTTGACCGCATTGTTGCCATTGTTAATGATGATGTCATAACCCAGACCGAGCTGGAATTTGAAATGGATGCCGTGAAACAACAATTGCGGCAACAACAAACCGCCGTACCCCCCGACAATGTTCTACAAAAGCAGGTGCTCGAACGCCTCATCATGATGCGTATCCAGTTGCAACGGGCAGAACGGCGGTTACTGCGCGTGGACGATGAGTCCCTGAACCAGGCCATCGAGAACATCGCACAACAAAACGGTTTGAATCTGGCGCAGTTTCGGCGCGCCCTGGAAAGCAGCGGCTTGAGCTACAAGGAATACCGTGAACGTATCCGCGACGAGATGATTATTTCCCGGTTACAGCAACGCCAGGTACAACGCAAAATTAACGTGACCGACCAGGAAATTTCCGATTTCCTGGCCAATCGTGATCTGCAGGGTCGTTCCAACGAAGAGTATCACCTGCAACACATTTTGTTTGAAGTCCCGGAAGCGGCCAGCGCCGAGCGTATTCAGGCCGCCAAGCAAAAAGCCAATGAAGTGTTAAAACAACTTAAAGAAGGTGCCGATTTTACCCAGATGGCTATTGCCAATTCCGATGGCCAGCAGGCGTTAAACGGCGGTGATATTGGCTGGCGCAAACTGCCGGAGATCCCCAGCCTGTTTGCCGACCTCGTGGTAAACATGGAAAAGGGCGGATTAAGCGACCTTATCCGCAGTCCCAGCGGTTTTCACATCATCAAGCTCACCGACAAGCGCAGCGAAGACAAACAGCATATCGTTGAACAAACCAGGGCCCGGCATATCCTGATTCAACCCAATGACGGCTTGAGTGAAGCCGCTGCCAAAGACCGTCTCATTCAATTGAAACAACGTATCGACGCGGGTGAATCCTTCGAAAAAATTGCCACCGCCCATTCGGATGACAAGGGATCAGCCGCTGATGGCGGCAACCTTGGCTGGGTCAATCCCGGCACCATGGTCAAGGAATTTGAAGACGCGATGAATGAATTGCAGCCCGGGGAAGTGAGCGAGCCCGTTAAAACCCGTTTTGGCTGGCATCTGATTCGGGTGGAAGACCGCCGTAAACACGACAACACGGAAGACTTTCTGCACAAGCAGGCCCGCGAATATCTGCGTCAGCAAAAACTGGGACCGGCATTGCAAACCTGGCTGCGCCAGATCAAGGATGAATCCTTTGTGGAAGTGCGGTTGTAAACCGCAACCGGTACATGAATATCCATTATGACCCGGCTACAGCCTCCCAAACTGGTGATCACATCCGGCGAACCGGCCGGTATTGGCCCCGACCTGTGCGTGCAACTTGCCCGTTATTCCCTTGACGCCCAACTTATTGTTATTGCCAGCCCGGAACTGCTGACCCAGCGTGCCCGGCTACTGGATATTCCTGTTACTCTCAATATCATTGATAGCGTCGATACGGATGTGCCATCGCAAAGGCCAGGCGCGTTGAACGTCTTTCCTGTGGAACTGAAAGCCCCGGCGGTTGCGGGAGCGTTAGATCCCGCCAATGCGCCTTACGTGCTGGCCATGCTGGATCGCGCCACACGCGCCTGTCAGCAACATGATTGTCACGCCATGGTCACCGCCCCCGTGCACAAGGGCGTTATTAACGACGCGGGCATTGCCTTTACCGGTCACACCGAATACCTGGCACATTTAACCAATACCGAATTGCCGGTGATGATGCTGGAAACCGAAGGTTTGCGCGTTGCGCTGGTCACGACGCACCTGCCATTGCGCGATGTGGCGCAGGCTATTACCCCCTTCAGGCTGAGACAGGTGCTGGGTATCCTGCACCACGACCTGGTGAACAAATACGGTATCGCTCAACCGGCTATCATGGTGTGCGGATTGAATCCCCATGCCGGTGAAGGCGGGCACCTGGGGGACGAAGAACAGCGCATTATCGAACCTGTATTGCAGGCGTTAAATGATCAGGGGATGCAATTGATGGGTCCGTTGCCTGCCGACACCATCTTCAGTCCATACAACATGGAAAAAGCCGATGCGTTTGTGGCGATGTATCACGACCAGGGATTGCCGGTGCTGAAATACAAAGGTTTTGGCCGGGCCATAAACGTCACACTGGGTTTACCCATCATCCGCACATCCGTCGATCATGGAACCGCATTGTCACTGGCGGGCACCGGTACCGCGGATGACAGCAGTTTTCGACTGGCGATTCAGTCCGCGATCAATATGGCAAGCCAACAGCGGCTGGTTCACCATGGCTGAGACTTCCGGCCACCGTGCCCGCAAACGCTTTGGACAACACTTTCTGGCGGACCGCGCCGTGGTGCAACATATTGTGAATGCGATTGCGGTGGGTGAATCGGATCACATGGTGGAAATCGGACCGGGAATGGGCATCATGACCGAAGCCATATTACCGCTGGCCCGTTATCTTGACGCCGTGGAGCTGGATCGTGACCTGGTAAGTAAGCTAGGCCAGACTCTGCCCCTGGGCAATTTTACTATCCACAGCGCCGATGCATTGAAATTTGATTTCTGTTCCCTGGCAAAACACGGCGAGCCACTACGGATCGTCGGCAACCTGCCTTACAATATTTCCACGCCCCTGTTATTCCATTTGCTGGAACACATTCATTGCATCGAAGACATGCACTTTATGCTGCAAAAAGAGGTGGTCAACCGTCTTGCCGCTTCCCCCGGCACGGGCAGTTATGGCAAACTGAGTGTCATGGTGCAGGTTCATTGCGCCGTGGAAAAGCTGTTTGATGTTGCACCCGATGCGTTTTCACCACCGCCCAAGGTGGATTCGTCAGTGGTAAGGTTGATTCCTCATCAACAACCGCCGGCGGATATCCATGATAAGGCAACATTCGACCAGGTCGTGACTGCCTCGTTTGCACAGCGGCGCAAGACCCTGCGCAACAACCTCAAGTCGCTCATCGACGCGGATCAAATGAAGGACAATGGTATCGATCCGGGGCGGCGCGCGGAAACCCTGACCCTTACGGAATTTGCCACGCTGAGCAATATCATCAGTTAGTAAACCCGGTTGAGTCTGTTACGTTTGTTACAACTGTTATTATGGAATTCATTGCCGTTAAATTTCTCAGCAGCATGCTGTTACCGCCTACCGGATTTATCCTGCTGGGGCTGATTGGTATCGGCATTTCCCTGCTGTGGAAAAAGCTAGGCGTGTTCGTTGCCGCCATCAGTCTGTTTGGATTGTTGTTGTTAAGTTTGCCGGTAGTGGCCTCGGCATTAATGGCTTCGTTGCAGGATGTGGAAGCACTCAACGAAAAAGATATCAAAACCCGTATCAGCAATGCTGATGCGGTTGTCGTTTTGGCCGGCGGTCGCAATAGCGAAGCGGATGAATACGGCAGTGATACGCTGTCCCCTCTTTCCCTCGAACGGGTACGCTACGCCGCCTGGCTGGTCAAACGCACGGGACTGCCACTCATTACCAGTGGTGGCCGCGTACATAATGAAGAACAAACCGAAGCTGAATTAATGCGAGACGTGTTGCAGAAAGAATTTCTTGTCATCGTGGACTATATCGAGGGCAGTAGCCGTAACACCTATGAAAACGCCAAA
>JASFMT010000141.1:0-8225 GCA_050117455.1 Gammaproteobacteria bacterium
TTCGGCAATTGTGCATGCTGAGTTACCGTGCCGCTCGCAACTAACGACGGCAATGTCTCCAGCGAACTCAAAACAATACATTCGTGGCCGTAACCCATGGCATGGAGAAACAGATTGGCCAATGCGGATTGTCGCCGCAACGCATCGGTGACCCGCTGCGGTGTATGCTTACTGTGGCCGATAACCACTTGTTGAGCGCCGTGGGCAAAGACACCCAACGTGGTCTCCATACCAATCGCCCCCACTTCCTCCATCATTAGGGGCAACACGTTGCTGGCAGCGGCCGTATCGAGTATGCATTGTATCTCCGGTTCCGCATCGCTCTCATAAAACAATATTTTCGGATTTTTTCCACCCTGTTCGCGGTAAACTTTTAACAGTTTCGCCACCGCACCAAGGACATGATCAAGAGCCGGATAGCTATAACCAATAGCGCCACTGGGGCAAACCGCGGCGCAACTACCGCCACCCTGACAAAGGTGAGAATCAACCTCAATGGACTCCAACAAAGACCCGATTGCAGCGGTAGGACAGGCGTCAATGCAGCGGGTACAGGCGGTTTTGCCGGCGCGGCCATGAACACATATATCAGGGTTATAGGAAAAGTATTTCGGTTTGTCGAATTCGCCGATCATATCCGGCAACGTGGCCAACAATTCCTCCGGTGTCAGAGTACTATTATGCTTCTCAGCCCCAACACTTTCGCCCGCATGAAAATAACCCGGGGGAAACACTTCCCTGTCCAGACAAGGCGTATCCAGCAGATCAATGACGATGTCGATTGGTTGATCGGAAGCCGGTAAAAGTTGCGTCAAAGGCATCGTGCGTCCGGCGGCCGAGGTTACGGTTATATCAAATGCACCTAAATAGCCATCAACTTTTTCGACTTGTGCGCAGATCACCGGTACATCGAGCCCCTCGATAACAGCGCTCTTTCCGAACGGATCCACGATGCCGTTGATAACAAGACCGCATCCGCGTAACGCCGTAATTTCTTTAATCACCGAATTACATTTAACCGTGTCTGCCAGGATGACGACGCCACCCTGGCTCGAGTAGTCGATGACAGGCACGTTGTCGGCCTGCATTTGGGATATCTCATCAAGCGCCAGACTACGCGCATGTGCATTTTTATTATTTTCATCTACGCCGCTGGCAACTGGCGAATACGATGCGCCTGCAGAGGCGCTCTTTCGAGTAATGCCGGCATTCAAATCGCCGTTATCTAGTTCATCCATTGGAACATCCTTTTTCAGGTTATCTTTGACTGCTTGATCTCATCAGTCGCCTGATCGCTTTCGGATTCTGGCGTTGAAGATATGTCTGGTGGCGCCGCTGTTGTTGCGTGCTCATTACTATCCGACGTTTCAGACAGACTATCATTTCGTACCGTTATCGAAGGGTTATTGTTATCGTCTTCTTTGACCTGTTCATCGGCATGCTCCAATGTCTTTTCGCCAATGGAGTTCCCCTCCTGGTCGCGACTGATCGGAGTAACCGACTCATCAAGCGCTGCCAGTTGCTTTAGCCGGTCTCTTTCCATTTTCAATTTAAGATCCGCTGTTAGCACATTGCCCAGTGGTTCAAACTTGGTGTAGTCCTCGGCATAGTCATCCAGACCATCGCAGATATTGTATTTACCAAAACTGAATATTTTCCGCAGGGCTTTTTTACGCAACGCGTCGCTGACGGTATCCGAGAAAAAGGAAGTCAGGTCACTCTCGGCAGTGAGCGAATCAACATCTGGCATCTCCTGTTGGGCACCCTCTGCCGGTTCGACCGTTTCATTCTGGTTGAGCTCTTCGGGATTAATGGAAGGTTTGCCAGCCTTGTCTTGGCCTGGCACAGTTGCCAGCGATGTTTCGTCGGTTCCCGGCTTGCCTGAATTCGAACTAGTATGATTGTTCGAATCATTACTGTGGAGCTTTCTTCGTGACCAACGTTGCAGGAAACCCTGCTTTACATCATTGAGGTCAAATTTGTCATTGGTTTTTGTCATGAACGTCCGGAATCCTTGTTCCTTTTTCGTTTACCACTCTGGCGCGCCTGTTTTTCGAGATACATTTTGTTGTGCAGGACATAATCCGCCAGGTATTTGTCGAACGGATGGCATAGGGGCGTGGTTAATACGGTTCCCTCCGTTTCCATATGGGCTTCCGCATCGGCGAAATTCGCGCTGACCGCGACGGGTACCAATCCTTTTTGTTCATCATCGTCCCTGCACAATACAAAAAGAAAGGGCTGTTCGCTTTGCAGGTTATGAAAATAACTGGTCAGACCATCGCGATACAAACTGAGCTGCATACCCTTCCAGATATAGTGTTCAGCGCCACTATCGTCGGCGAATCGCTGAACCTGTGAAACCGGTACGTTTTCCTCATCATTGTGCGGCTCTTCGGGTATCACGCCACTGACTACCCAATCCTGGTACGACCACTGCCTGTGCTCGCGCCATATCCTGTCAATGACGACGGTCACCGGGTAGTGGCGTTCGAGTAACCCTGCCATGCTCATGGATTCGTTCATCGCTCCTTGCCTTCTGATCAAGACTGCCAACCTTTGGTCATAATTGTATTGCCGTTATGCCAAGGTTGGCGCTGGTCTTTGCACGCTGTGTTTTATGGTCAGGCAGCAATACATGTACCATGTAGCGCGATCATTGCAAAGCTGTGTTTTCAATAGGTTATTGCGAGTTTGCGGAAAACAGGTGAGACAGTATTTACCAGTCAAGCAACACGTGGTTCATACTGACCCATTCATTTATCTTTGGGTTTTGTTTGTTTTCCCCATATTTTAACGAGTTACCGATAATGGACAGCGGGAACGAATCTTGAAAGTTGCCACAACAACAGACAGTGGCCATAAATAAGCGGCGTATACTCAACTACCGGCGTAAACGTCTTTCATGTTGCGTAATGGTGCTATCGGGCAACATTAGAATAAGGCAAATTTATTCACTGGACATGCGCCAGATTCAAGCAGGAACCATGCAGAAACCGACAACCATAACGGATCCCAATCAACACCAATATCGCCTCGTTGATCAATTCGGCCGGTATATTACCTATTTGCGTATATCGGTGACGGATCGTTGCGATTTTCGCTGCACATACTGCATGAGCAGTGATATGCAGTTTTTGCCGCGCTCACGTATTTTAACCCTTGAAGAAACGGCGCAAATCGCAAAGGCGTTTAATACTCTAGGTGTTAGTAAAATTCGCATCACCGGTGGCGAGCCCCTGGTAAGACGCAATGTCCTGTGGCTGTTCAATCAGCTCGGACAACTGCCTTTACGTGAGCTGGTCGTGACCACCAATGGCTCGCAATTACAACGTTACGCAACAGCACTGCGGGACGCCGGGGTCAGCCGTATCAACATAAGCCTGGATTCCCTTGATCCACAACGGTTCAGGGCCATCACCCGGGTGGGCAATTTATCACACGTACTGAACGGTATCGATACCGCACTTAATGCCGGTTTCAAACGACTGAAAATCAACAGTGTAATTCTAAAAAATCGCAATCACGATGAAGTCGGCGACCTTGTCCAGTTCGCCATCGACCGAAATATGGATGTAAGCTTTATTGAAGAAATGCCACTGGGCGACATTGACGATCACGATCGAATGGAAATGTATTACGCCAGTGATGAACTGCTCCGGGACCTGGGCAGACACTACAATTTGATTCCCAGCAAGGTAGACACCGGCGGGCCGTCCCGCTATTTCAATGTCGAGGGAACCGATACCCACGTTGGCTTAATTTCACCCCACAGCCATAACTTTTGCGCGTCCTGCAACCGGGTCCGCTTAACTGCCGACGGTAAACTGTTGCTTTGCCTGGGTCAGGAACATTCCGTTGACCTCAAAGAAGTCGTTCGGCGTTACCCGAATAACACGACCCGCCTGCAACAGGCGATCAAAAAGGCGATGCCAATGAAACCTTACGGGCATGAATTTAATCTCAATGAGCAGACCGTGATATTGCGACACATGAATGTCACCGGAGGATAAAATATGGCTGTGAACTCCGATCATATGTCCAGGCCAATAATGTCCGATGCCGGGCTTGAGCCCGCCTACCCGGTCACCGTCATTGATGAATACGGCGAGTCGCGGGATGCCTTTGTCGCCGGGGAACAACCGCTGACATTGAAGGTTGATGACAAGGAAATTGTCACCTTAATGACATTGGGCACCTGCCCGGAATTGCTGATCCTCGGCTATCTTCGCAACCAGCGACTGCTGGATCGCATCGACGAGGTAAAGGAAGTCACTATCGACTGGAACAAGGAACTGGCCGACGTCAAAACCCATAGCGGTAAGGGTATTGGCAGCGAGCGGCTACAGGGCCGAACCGTAACAACGGGTTGCGGGCAGGGAACGGTTTTCAGTTGTACTATTGATCATATCTATCATCAAAAACTGCCGGATTTTCATATCAAGCAATCACGGTTATACGCATTACTGGATGCACTACGGGACTACAATGCCGTTTATCGCCAGGCCGGTGCCGTTCATGGCTGTGCTTTGTGTGAAGACAATAATATCTTAATGTTTGTTGAAGATGTGGGTCGGCACAATGCCGCCGATGCCATTTCCGGTATGATGTGGCTCAATAATGTCAGCGGAGGCAATAAAATATTCTATACAACCGGCCGCTTAACGTCGGAAATTGTTATGAAAGCGGCACAGATGGGAATTCCATTATTGTTGTCGCGCTCCGGCATTTCCTACATGGGACTGGAACTGGCGCAGGACCTTGGTATAACGTTGATCGCCCGGGCCAAAAACCATCATTTTCTTATTTATAACGGCGCCGATAAATTTGAATTTGATGCACCACCGGAGCAACGTCCTGTGAGCCGCAAGAAGTCCGGCGATAAAATATTAATGAACGCCTGAGCGCATAATGGTTAGATCAAACAAATTTCTGAACATAAACTCTGTTGTTGGCAATGGTGTCGATGAATCCGGCTCCGGTGCCGGCCACCATTCCCAACAACATCACTCAACGGGTAACAGCCTGTCAAACGGCAATGTTGATAGCAAATTGTCTAACTTTATGAGTGTCAAACAAGTTGCCCAGTACCTGCAACTGAATGAAAAAAAAATCTACGCCCTGGCCAATGCAGGCAATATACCGGCCACCAAAATAACCGGCAAATGGCTGTTTCCCAAAACACTGATTGACCACTGGCTTATCGAATCCAGTCACGGCGGTATTCTCACTGACCGATTGACCATCGCCGGCAGCGATGATCCCTTACTGGACCGGATCGTTGTTGAAATGATTTCCGAATACCAGTCCGATGCATTGGTTAGTTACACGGCGACCGGTACGGCCATGGGATTATCGCTATTGGCAAAACGCCGGACCAACGTCTGCGCCATTCATTGGGGGCCCGTGGAAGAGAGCTATATTCGGCATGCTGCGTTGATCCAGCAATATCCCGAATCATCGTTGTGGTTAATCGTGCGCCTGTTCCGGCGTGAGCAGGGGTTTATGGTATCACCCGGCGTTGCCGAACAATGCTCGACGGACAAGGATATTTTTTCACGGCCTTTGGTGTGGGCAACCCGTAATGACGGTACCGGCTCACAACGTTTTTTGCTGGAAACCGCGGCCCGCCTGAACGTCGAAATGGACAGTTTACGTATCGCCATGACGCTGCAAACTGAACGGGAAGCCGCTTCCGCGGTGGCGCAAAAGTGTGCTGACATTGCGCCTGGCCCGCGCAGTGTCGCGCAGGAATTCGGGCTGGCGTTTATTCCCTGCGGCTGGGAAGCTTTTGACCTGGTACTTCCGCGAACCGTGTATTTCCGCCAGTTATTTCAATCCCTGCTCTCGAAAACCAAACAACAGTCTATCCAGTCGAAGGCGCAACAGTTTGGTGGTTACGATTTAGCGCAACTGGGCAAAATCATCTGGTCTCCCTGATTACGTGAGGCAACCGGACAACGGCCGTCTTTAACTCGACAAGCGATGCGATTAATGTGTCACGGATAGTGGTTCGTTTTCCTTGTTCCATTCATTCAGCTTACGTTCAACCGTTTTTCGGGATACACCCATGCGCCGGGCGGCCTCCGACTTATTGCCATTAACATGCTGCAGGGTCCGCAAGATAAATTGTTTTTCAACATCGTGCAGCGTCCAGCCGGCCGGTACCGAAAATTCATTATCTGATTTCTCGGGCCTTAAATCGTCAGCTAATAATTCAGCAGGAAGTTTGCCTAACAGTAAGCTGCGTTCCATGATGTTTCTCAGCTCGCGCACATTGCCAGGCCAGTCATACCTCTGCAAGCGATTAATGTCAGAATGGGTCAACGGAAACGACTCAATCCCAAGTTCCGAAGACAATTTAGTTAAAAAATACCTGGCCAGCAGCGGAATGTCTTCGCGGCGATTGCGCAACGGCGGAACTTCCAGTGAAAAGACATTTAACCGGTAAAATAAATCTTCACGGAACTTGCCGGTCGTTACCTGGGTCGCTAGATTACGATTGGTCGCCGCGATAACGCGGCAATCAACACTAATTTCACGCTCACTGCCCACCGGTCTGATAGCCCGTTGTTCCAGCATGCGTAACAAATTTGCCTGCAGGGGGACGGGCATCTCACCGATTTCATCAAGAAACAAAGTTCCATTCTTGGCAAAAAAGCATAGCCCCTCGCGAGCGGTATGGGCACCGGTAAATGCGCCTTTAGTATGACCGAACAATTCACTTTCCAGTAAATCCGGTGCCGTTACCGAACCGCAGTTGATAGGTACAAATGGTCCTTTGCGGCCGCTTTGTTCATGAATGGCCTTTGCCACCAGTTCTTTACCCGTACCGGTTTCACCCTGGACCAATACCGTGGACTGGGATCCTGCGACCCGTTTAATGAGTTGGCCCAGGCTTTCCATAGCAGCCGTTTGTCCCACGATATCAGGATAGGATTGATCAAACTCCGGCGGGCGTCGGGTAAATGCATTCCTGGCATTTAATCGTTCCTCAAGACAGTTGACAATTGATTGTTTTATTTCCTCAACATTAAAGGGTTTTTTAATTAAATCATGGGCCTTGATCTTGAGCGCCGCCAGTGCGGTCTCATGATCAACCTCGTCTACGACAACTATGGCATTAGTATCGATATTTTGTGTTTGCAGGGACTGCAACCAACTCAGCGCGGGAAGCCTTTCATTTTGATGCTCAGCGACGATCAAATCAAAATAGCAGCGTTTCCTGAGTTGCTCCGCTTCGTGCAAAGATGTGGCTGTTTCCAACAGTCCACAATCACGGTCCAGCACCAGCTGTAAGGCCTGTCTATTACTGTTGTTATCCGAAACAATCAATATAGCCGTGCCTTTTAACACGTCATTGTTCATTTTTTCGTCCTTTTCAGCCCACTAATCCAAAGTCACCCGACGCATCAATTAATAATGGCAAATAACTGACAAGTATTGACAGGGTTTAAAGGCTATTCATTAACAATTATCAATTGAAGTAGAGAATTCAAACCAATGATGACAAAGATTTTGAAATTCATGGAACAAATTGACCCTTATTTACGACGAAATGCGACAACATGAACCACATATAGCGACCTACCTTATTCACCCGCATCTATGTACATGAAAATAATATATTTTCACCGTGGCATGTTCGTTGCTCTCTAGTGTTATTAACAATAAACAAGGGGTGGTATATGAAACGGTCAATGTCAATAGGGTTATTGCAACTGGCAATAATTATCGTGTTTTCATTTTCAGTCAACAGCACCGTTCTGGCAGCTGACAATTCCTCTGACAATTCCCACAACAAGGTCATACGACTGGCCACAACAACCAGTACCGAAAATTCGGGACTGTTGGGAGAGTTGTTACCGCGTTTTGAAAAAGCGCGCGATTATGAAGTCCATGTGATTGCTGTTGGCACTGGCAAAGCCCTTCGCATGGGAAGAGACGGCGATGTTGACGTTGTACTGGTACATGCGCCGGACGCTGAAATAAAATTTGTTGCCAACAACTATGGCGTCAATCGCCGTCAGGTTATGTATAACGATTTTGTCATCGTCGGCCCGGCCGATGATCCGGCAGGCATCAACGGATTATCGGACGCGGGCAAAGCCTTGCAAAAAATCGCGCAACAGAAAATGTTATTTGTTTCCCGCGGCGATGATTCCGGTACAAACCGCAAGGAACTGTCGCTATGGAAAGCAGCAGGAGTAACGCCGTCAGGTTCA
>JASFMT010000142.1:0-8176 GCA_050117455.1 Gammaproteobacteria bacterium
GCGCCGTGGTAAAACCGCACCGTTTGCTACAAAGGCCACCAGTTTTTGTTCCTCTAATTGTTGGCGAAGCACGTGCTGGTCTTCGGCGGATTCGACGTGGTGTTTTAGCGAATCGGCTGGTTGATTGGCGTAGTGCAATGCCTGTTCGACAATAGCAGGCAGTTCGTTAAAAAACATTTCAATCGCCTGCCTGCCCGCCACGCGGCGGCCATTAGCCGGCAAGCCCATGACAATGCGCGTGTCGATTTGTTGCGGTTCGATGATAATGGCGTTACGCCGCATTATCTGCTGACCGCTGGTATCAATGGCGATAATGCCACTGCAACCACTGCCACGGTTGCCCCTGATGGACTGCTTGATGGTTTTTTTGACAGCGCGGGCAATAAAATCCTCCAGCGCCACGCGGCGAATGATACTATCGTTGCGGGACTCCCAAAATTCCCGGGGAAACTGCGCAACGGTCATCGGGGTCTGGATACTTACCCTGGAAGGTGCCGCAAATGGGTCGCCCTGTACATGGTCGATACTGAGAGTATAGGATTTAAAATCGTAAACCCCTTTAATGTCTTTATAGGCTTTATAACCCTTGCCGTCGATGCGTTGCAGTTGCTGCTTGAGTTTTTCCATAGTTGTTGTATTTGGTTTATCTTACATTTGGGAATGGGTGTATGCGCGTAATCCAAAGCCATTTGGAGAACGTTGCTTTCGATGTTTGCCAGTTTTGAGGCTGCGTTTTATTGTAACGGTTCACTGATAGCGTTAAAAGATGGTGACCACAATATGGACGACCAGAATAACGAACTCAAATGAAAAATATTGATAATAAAAAGCGCGTAATTTCCTGGGCCTTATATGATTGGGCGAACTCCGCGTTTGCGACCACGGTGATGGCGGGTTTTTTCCCTGTGTTTTATAAGCAGTATTGGGCTACTGGCGAGCTGACTGCAACCAGTACCTTCCAGTTAGGCGTAGGCAACGCGGTTGCCAGCCTGGTTATTGTGTTGTGCGCGCCATTGTTTGGCGCCATCGCCGATGCCGGACGTTACAAAAAAAGGTTTCTGGTCGGGTTTGCCATGCTCGGGATCGCCGCAACGGCATTACTGTACTGGGTCGGAAAAGGAGAATGGGCTGCGGCCATTTCTCTGTACGGTGCGGCCACGCTTGGGTTTATGGGTGCAAACGTATTTTATGACGCATTAATTCTCAATGTGTCCAGCGTTCAGAATCGCGATATTGTCTCAGCGTTAGGTTATGCGCTGGGCTACCTGGGTGGCGGATTATTGTTTTCTGTCAATATTGCGATGACATTATCGCCCGAGAGTTTCGGATTGCAGGATGCCAGCGATGCCATTCGCGTGTCGTTTCTCAGTGTTGGTATCTGGTGGGCGCTATTCAGCATTCCATTATTGTTGTTTGTGCATGATGTCGACAACAAAACACCGCTGTCACCCGTTAAAGCGATCGCGGTGGGTGCCCGGCGCGTTGCTGAAACGTTTCAGCACATACGTTCGTTGCGACCGGTATTGTTGTTCCTGGCAGCTTATTGGTTGTATATCGATGGTATAGATACCATTGTGCGCATGGCGGTGGATTTTGGGCTCTCCATTGGGTTTGAACAGCAACATCTGGTGGTTGCCATCCTGATTACACAGTTTATCGGCTTTCCCGCCGCAATCGCTTTTGGCTACTTAGGTAACCGTATTGGTACCCGAAACGGTATTTTTGTCGGTCTGACGGTCTATATCTTTGTGACTGTCTTGGCGTATTTTATGAGCGCGGTCTGGGAATTCTATGTGTTGGCTGCCATTATCGGTCTAGTTCAAGGGGGCGTACAGTCGCTTAGCCGATCATTCTATGCGGATCTCATTCCACCAAGCAAGGCTGCAGAATTTTTTGGTTTTTACAACATGATGGGTAAATCCGCCGCGTTACTGGGTCCCTTGCTGGTTGGGGCAACCGTTATGATGACCGACAATCACCGCCTGGGTATGTTGTCGTTACTGGTGTTTTTTTTGGGCGGCGGCTTTTTGCTGGCAAAAACCCGAGGATAGCTAAATCGACAACATAACGAAAAACAATATAAATTATGAGTGTATTTGTAATTCGATGGAATTGCATTAGACTTGTTTATAGACTTTCCTTTTTCATTATCCTGTCCGTACCGGTTAATGGCTATCAGTTAGTCGTAGAACTTGGTTTTTTCAGTGCCTTTAGTTAACCATCGACTCTAAAAATAGCAATGTGAGATGGAATCGTTAAACCATTGTCGTCCAGGGTATCATGAGCGAAATATCAATATCAGTTCTGATTGTCGAAGACTCCGAAGACGATACCTTGTTGCTGGTTCGTATGCTGCGCAACAATGGATTCAATCCGGTCTATAAACAAGTCTGGACAGCCGACACGTTGCAGGAGTCCCTGCAATCCTCTGAATGGGATTTGATCGTCTGTGATTTTTTTATGCCTAACTTTAACGGTATCGATGCCCTTAAGATTGTTAAAAGCCTGGATCTCGACACTCCCTTTATTGTTGTATCCGGGGTGGTTGGTGAGGAAAAGGCCGTTGAGATGATGTTGGCCGGCGCAAATGATTATGTCATGAAAAGTAACATGTCGCGCCTTATACCGGCTATTCATCGTGAACTGGCGGAAGCAAGAACCCGCCGCGAGAAACAACTGGCGGAAGAGGAACTGGAACGGTATCGCAATCATCTCGAGGAACTGGTCCACGAGCGCACCAAAGAACTTCAGAATGTACAGACCGAGTTATTGCGTAAGGAACGCATGGCACTTTTGGGTCAATTGGTGGCGACGGTAAGCCATGAAATTTGTAATCCATTGGGGGTTATTCGTAACGCCGCATTTTTGCTGAACCGCAAGCTCGGGGAACACACGGACCAAGAGTGCCTGGAGTATATCAAAATCATAGAACGTGAAGTCGATGGAGCCAACCGAATTATCGCCAACCTGTCGGAAACGACCCGTGCAAAATCACCGAACCGTCAAAACACCAACCTTGACAGCTTGATTGAAGAAATTATGCGCGGCGTAAATGTTCCTTCGAAAATCAGTTTTCATTATCGCCGTAACCCGCGGCCATTCATGATTAACGCTGACCGCATGCAATTGAAACAAGTGTTAAATAATCTTATTAACAACGCTATATCAGCCATTGGTGACAAGGGATTCGTATTTTTATTTGCCAGTTCAGCCAATGACATCGATGTATTAAGGTTGATAGATACCGGCCCGGGTATCCCCGAAAATGTTCGTGAATCCATTTTTGAACCGTTGTTTACTACCAAATCCAAAGGTACAGGTCTTGGGTTGTGGATTTCAAAAGAAATTGTTTATCGGCATAGGGGAGCTCTGAAAGTTATTAATCACTCCGATTTGTCGCCAAAGGAATTGCAGGTTATCAGCGAAATTGTCAATGATACCGAGGAACACCTTGACATGCCCTTAAATCCGGACCTGGGCGCGTGTTTTGAGATCACAATTCCTCATTAGTGAACCCTTGAATCAGGTTCCTTATCAATGAATACATATACTAATTCGGATTTAGTAATTTCACCGTCTGTTGATTGTGATTATTGATGCGGTGCCATTATTTTGAATTTATCATGTTTGCAAGATTTTTCAGTGCTGGGCAAACTTAAGGACTATAATTTGACCTTTCTGAAATTCAATCCATAATGATAGGAGAGCCGGAATGTCAGAAAAGACGATTCTCCTGGTTGAGGACAATCCAGACGATGTCACTTTAACGCTTCGTGCGTTAAAGAAAAATAATCTGATGAACGAGGTTGTCGTTGCCAGAGACGGTGTGGAGGCCCTGGATTATTTATTTGGCGAGGGGCAGTATGCCAGTCAACCAAACGAAACATCCGCTGAATTAGTACTGCTCGACCTGAAACTGCCAAAGGTCGATGGGTTGGAAGTGCTAAAGCGAATAAGAAGCAACGAGCTCACCAAACTATTGCCCGTTGTCATCTTGACCTCATCGAATGAGCAAAGTGATATTATTTCCGGCTATGAATTAGGTGTAAATAGTTATATTAGAAAACCAGTGGATTTCGAACAATTTATAGAAGCTGTGAGGCAGCTAGGTTTATACTGGCTGGTCCTTAACCAGACGCCACAATCATAACAATACAATGTGAAGCAAAGCTTTTAAGGGAGCCTACGCATGAGTGATGCATCGTTGAGGCTGTTGGTCGTTGATGACTCAGAAAACGATGTTCTGTTGTTGCTCCGGGAATTAAGTCGCCATGGCTATAACCCCGATTACCAGCGTGTATGCAGTCACAAAGCTTTACATCTCGCCTTAACAACCCAGAAATGGGATTTAATTATCACCGATCATTATATGCCGGGTCTAAATTCCGGTGACGTTATTAATGCGGTGAAGAAAATGGCGTCGGAAACGCCTGTCATTATTGTTTCCGGCTTGATCGCTGAGGACACCGCGGTTGCCGCCATGAAGGCAGGGGCGCAGGATTATATTATGAAAGACAATCTTGCCCGCCTGATACCCGCCATCGAACGGGAACTCAATGAAGCGAAATCACGGGCGGCCAGGGCGAAAGCGGAAAGCGCTCTGGACTATATGAGTAGTTATGATTCGCTCACCAACCTCGTGAATCGTGCCGAACTTGAGCGTCGCCTACAAAGCGCCCTGGAATTATGCCGCACGCGCAACCAAAACCATGTGTTTTTATACATAGATATCGACCAATTCAAGATTATCAATGACACCGCCGGGCACGTCGCTGGCGATGAATTGATTCGTCAACTGGCCGGCATACTGAAGAAACATATTCGTGAAACCGATACATTGGCCCGGCTCGGGGGGGATGAATTCGGGGTCTTACTGGAAAACTGTCCCAACACTTACGCCACCGATGTTACCCGCAAAATTCTGGAGCTTATCACTGAATATCGTTTTTATTGGCAGGACAGGTTATACCGCATAGGTGCCAGTGTCGGTTATGTAGAAGTTAACCAGGAAAACGTTGGTAGTGTTAATGACATTCTTGGCGCCGCAGATGTAGCTTGTTACACCGCAAAAGACCAGGGTGGCAATCGTATCAAGATTTATCGTAAGTATGATTATGAGATGTCGAAACGCTATGATGAAATGCAGTGGGTTTCGATAATTAATAACGCCCTGGAGCACGACCGGTTTTGCCTGTACAGTCAATCGATTTTCCGTACCGGGCAAAGTAAAGGAACCGCCAGACATTGCGAGTTTTTGATTCGGTTGCTGGACGATGATGACAATATAAAACCGCCGGCCGAATTTATACCAGCCGCGGAACGCTATTATTTGATGCCTAAAATTGACCGTTGGGTGATCGATCATGTGTTTAAATATCTTTCCGGCCGGCACGAAAATAATAAAGCAATAAAGAAAAATAGCGCCCGGTATTTTATTAATATTTCCGGGATGTCGTTGAGCGACAAGTCATTCTATCAATTTGTAAAAGATAAGTTGAAGGAATATGGCGTGCCGCCTCATCTTATATGTTTTGAGGTGACGGAGACCGCCGCCATCGAATATTTAAGTAACGCTGTGGAATTTATCAGTAAAATACGCGCAGATGGTTGTTGCTTTGCGCTGGATGACTTTGGGTCAGGCGTCAGCTCATTTGCTTACCTGCGTACCATACCGGTGGATTTTATTAAGATAGATGGTACGTTTGTGACCCATATGCAGGAACAACCCATGGATCGAGCAATCGTCGAGGCGGTCAATCATATTGGTCATATTGCCGGGATGCAAACCATTGCTGAATTTGTTGAAACTGAAGAGGCGCTGAGGCAGTTACATCACATCGGTGTGGATTTTGTACAGGGCTTTGGGTTACAGGTTCCGCAGCCGCTGGAAGCCGCTGAATATCACGTTGCTACACCGTGAATATGATATTATTGAAATTTTCCACGGACCATTTGAATATTTAAATTTAGGTAATTTCGCGCTGGCATCTCTGCTGATATCTGTCGTGTCGGCTCGGTATCAATTACTGGCATTGTGACCACAGGCTGTTCGGAGTGTGATGTAGTTAAAATGATGGATTGCAGCGTGGTACTTAAATTAGTTTGCTAAGAAACAACAAGTTGTGTGCGTTGGTGTCTGAACGCTCGAGTACGCACTAAACATCAACAACCGGGCATTCTCACAATTATAATTAACGGATTGCTGTTTACCGATCATTGTTGCTTTAATACCCTGTCGTCCCCAATTTATGTAACAAATTACTGTGACAAGCGTCTCTGCCTGGGCGCGCTATGATCTGTTGTGATAACTTTGTGATATTTGTCATCCAATATTAATAGTGACGCACTAACACGTTAAATTTCAATTTTGGAGGAATAGCGAATTATGAATACGCGTAAAACTACCGGCGTTGCTTTAGCAATTGCTGCGGCAGGAATGTTTGCGATGGCGCCTATGGCCGCGACGGCAGGGTCCGATGGCAAGGTTCATTGTTATGGGGTGAATAAATGCAAAGGCCATAACGACTGCAAAACCGCCAATAATGCCTGTAAAGGTAAAAACTCCTGCAAAGGTCAGGGGTTTGTTGCCATGTCCAAGGAGGCATGTGACAAGGTTGGCGGGAAAGTGGGAGACTAACTGTCTTGCCCGAATTGAGAGCGGGTGAGTGAATATCAACTAACCCGCTCTCCAATCCCGGGACAATAGAGAATTGATCATGCAGCATAACGCGTTGAACATCTATTTCTTGATACAAGTATGCCGTGCCTACTATGACTAACGAACTACAAGACAAATCGCATCGGATAGACAGACCTCCGCGTACGTTTCTGGGATATGGGCTGGGCTTGCGGACCGAATACTACGACCGGATTTTAAACGAGAAACCGGACGTGGACTGGTTTGAGATTCTGTCGGAAAATTACATGGTTAAGGGTGGAAAGCCATTGTATTACCTGGATGCGATAAGTGAGCACTATCCGCTGGTGATGCATGGTGTCTCCATGTCCGTTGGTGGTACCGATCCGCTGGATTATGAGTATTTAAAACAGCTCAAGTCGTTAATTGAGAGGGTGAATCCTTACTGGGTATCTGACCATCTATGCTGGACCGGCCAGGATGGACGTAACCTGCATGACTTGATGCCTCTGCCATACAATGATGACGCCATCAAGCACGTAGCGCAGCGAGTCCAGCAAGTTCAGGATTATCTGGGCAGGCAAATTTTGCTGGAAAATGTGTCCAGCTACGTCACTTACAAACATTCGCAAATGACGGAATGGGAATTTTATAGTCACGTGGTGGAGGAGGCCGATTGCCTGATGTTGCTGGATATTAACAACATATATGTTAGCAGCAGGAATCACGATTTCGATCCCCTTGATTACCTTCTGGGAATCCCTCCGCATCGCGTGCAGCAATTTCATCTGGCCGGGCATACTGATTGCGGTGACTATGTAATCGATACGCATGATCATCCCGTGGTGGACCCGGTTTGGCGGCTTTATACGGAAGCTTTGCGGCGTTTCGGTGCTATTTCCACCATGATTGAGCGCGACGACCGTATGCCGCCGTTTGAGGAAATCATCGCTGAGCTAAACCAGGCCCGTGATATTGGCCGGAAAGTGCTAGGCAAAAAGCAGGACTATTTTGAATCACAAGCCATCCCTTTATGAATATTGCACAATCGTCCAAAAATGCAATTATCATCAGTATCGTCACGGCGCGAATAAAACTGCTATGAGTTCGCCAACACAAAATCCGGACTTGAAAACAATTCAGGCAGCGTTTAAGCGGCACTTGATGTTGCAGGACAATGATATTGTCGATCATGTTGTTGATAGTGATCGTCTGGCAAGCAGAGATCGTTTGGCCATCTACGGAAATGCTTATTATGCCCGTTTGATGGAAGCGTTGGAGCAGGACTATGAAACCCTGCATGTATTGTTGGGAGACGAGGAATTCATCCGCCTTTGCGAAAATTACATTACCAGTTTTCCGTCCAAACATCCTTCGTTGCGTTGGTATGGCCAACATATGGCTGACTTTCTGACGGATCAGCAGCCTTATCGGGATCATCCTTATTTAGCGGAATTGGCGTGTTTCGAATGGACATTTACGCTGGCGTTTGATGCCGCGGATGCCCCGAGTGCCACGGAGGCTACTGCGGCCGCGGTG
>JASFMT010000143.1:0-8164 GCA_050117455.1 Gammaproteobacteria bacterium
CGCTTCGACATCCCTCCCTCTCTTGAAATGATATTGGTCATTTCGCAGGCTCTTTTTACCCTTTCAACACTAAGAGAAAGTGGTTAGCATAAGTTCTCTCATCGCCGCCGAGGAGGACTGCCTGTCATGATCGAATTAACCATCAACGGTGAAAAACACACCCTGGACATTGACCCTGACATGCCCCTGCTCTGGGCAATTCGCGATGTAGTTGAACTAACAGGAACCAAGTTTGGTTGCGGCATTTCCCAATGCGGCGCCTGCACTGTTCACCTGGACGGTAAAGCCATTCGTTCCTGTGTCACACCGGTGAGCAACGCGCAGGGCAAAAACATCACCACGATTGAAGGCCTTGATTCCAGGGTGGCCACCGCGGTGCAGGATGCCTGGCAAAAGCTGGACGTGGTGCAGTGCGGTTATTGCCAGTCCGGACAGATCATGTCGGCAGTGGATTTATTATCCCGCAACAAGCAGCCCGGCGATGAGGACATCGACAACGCCATGAACGGAAATATATGCCGCTGCAATACCTATGTGCGAATCCGCAATGCCATCAAGGAAGCATCGAAATCCCTGGCGTAAACACGAACCCGGCACGCACACCTAATCCACGGGAGAAAAATGATGGGAAAAGACGAACAGCCGAACGCGATTAATCTTGAACGCCGGCGGTTTCTGGTAACCAGCGTGTCCATGGGCGCCGGGTTAACACTGGGTGTCTATCTGGCCGGTTGCAGCGACAACAAGGAGCCGTCATCAGAGCAAATGCCGGAAGCCGGGCCCGGTAAAGCCGGTGGCGAAACGGTAGCGGATTTTACTTTCGAACCGAATGCATTTGTACGCATTAATCCGGACAATACTGTCACCCTGATCATGAAACACTTTGAAATGGGCCAGGGAACTTATACCGGTTTATCCACCCTCATCGCCGAAGAGCTGGATGCGGCCTGGGGACAAATAAAAGTACAGGCCGCACCGGCCAATGCCGAACTGTACAACAATAATTTCTGGGGCAAACTGCAAGGCACGGGCGGCAGTACCGCCATTGCCAACTCCTTTACCCAGATGCGCAAGGCCGGCGCCGCGGCGCGGCAAATGCTGGTAAGTGCCGCCGCCCAACAATGGAACGTTCCCGAAAATGAAATCACCGTCGATGCGGGTATTGTTCAGCACGAAGCTTCCGGCAAACAAGCAACTTTTGGTGAACTGGCGGATCTGGCCGCGCGGCAGCCGGTTCCGCAAGACGTTATTCTAAAGTCTTCCGATGAGTTTGACCTGATCGGTAAAGACATTCCCCGCAAAGACTCCCTGGATAAAACCACCGGCAACGCTATCTTTACCCAGGACATCAAGTTACCCGGTATGCAAACCGCGCTGGTGGCCCACCCGCCACGCTTTGGTGCCACGGTCAAATCCTTCGATGACACTGAAACCAGAAAAGTTAAGGGCGTCGTAAATGTCGTACAGATACCCAACGGCGTGGCGGTGCTGGGTGAGACCTTTTGGGCGGCCATGCAAGGCCGAAAAGCACTGAAAGTGGATTGGGACAACGCCAACGCATTCCACAAAAGCTCCGCGCAGTTAATGACCGAGTATAAGGACCTGGCTAAAAAACCCGGCACGCCGGCACGCAATGATGGCGATGTCGACAGCGCATTATCTTCAGCGGCAAAAACGCTAACCGCCAGTTACCAGTTTCCATTTCTGGCCCACGCCGCCATGGAACCCATGAACTGTGTAGTTCAGTTAAAAAACGGCGATAGTTGTGAATTATGGTACGCTGCCCAGACACCGACCACGGACAAGATGGCTGTGGCTAAATCCCTGGGGATCAAAGCTGACCAGATCACTATTAACACGGTTTACGCGGGCGGCTCGTTCGGGCGGCGCGCCAATCCCCACGCTGATTATGTACTGGAAGCTGTTGAGATAGCCAAGGCACACAACAAAGAGACGCCCGTAAAACTGGTCTGGACTCGCGAAGACGATATGACCGCCGGTTACTTCCGTCCCATGTATTACCACGAACTAAAAGCGGGCCTTGATCAGGAAGGCAATCCCATTGCCTGGCAACACCGTATTGTGGGTCAATCCATCTTAACCGGTACCGCGTTTGAAAAAGCCATGGTCAAGGACGGGATTGATGCAACCTCTGTCGAAGGCGCCAGCAACTTGCCCTACGCTATTCCAAACTTACAGGTTGACCTGCACACTACCAGGGCACCCGTTCCGGTGCAGTGGTGGCGCTCGGTAGGTTCCACCCACACGGCTTATTCCACGGAAACTTTCCTGGACGAGCTGGCTCGTGCCGCCAACAGGGATCCTGTCGAGTTCCGCCGGGCATTGTTGAAAGACCACCCCCGCCATCTCGGTGTCATGGAACTGGCGGCGGAAAAAGCGGGCTGGGGCAAATCCAATCCCGGCAAGGGTAAGGGACGTGGAATCGCGGTGCACGAATCCTTTAATTCTTACGTGGCGCAGGTGGCCGATGTCACCGTGCACGATGACAACACATTTACCGTCGACCGCGTGGTAGTCGCGGTGGATTGTGGTATTGCGGTTAACCCGGATGTCATTCGCGCCCAGATGGAAGGCGGCATGGGCTTTGGTCTTGCCATGGCATTAAACAGCGAAATAACCCTGAACGACGGTCAAGTGGAACAGACCAATTTTCATAATTATCATGTGGTGCGGATGAAACAAATGCCCCGGCAAGTGGAAGTTTATATCGTGCCGTCGGAGGAAGATCCCACGGGCGTTGGTGAACCGGCCACCCCCGTTATTGCACCCGCGGTGGCCAATGCCCTGTTTAACGCCACCGGTAAACGCTTTTACAAGCTACCGTTTAACTGGACTTGAAACAGCGGAGGTTTTTCTGAAACCCCTCCTCGGCGCTTGTGTTTCAGACACCGCCCACCTCGTCTATCCCTGGACTCGCAGCCTCCCTTTAAGAAAGGGAGGGGCAGGCCGACGCATCGTACACCGCTTTCGACATAACGCGCCGGGCAGCAAGCAGGATGAGTTTAAACCCTACAACTTGAAACATTGGAGGATTTTTTAAAATTCCTCTTCGACGCTTGTGTTTCAGACATCGCTCATCTCGTCTATCCCTGGACTCGTAACCTCCCTTAAAAAAGGAGGAACAAGCCAGTATGATATGTAAATATCCCGGGCGCCTGTTCGAGCCACTGAGCCGCCCCCTCCTTTTACAAAGGAGGGTTGCGAGTGCATGGATGCACGAGTTAGAGCGCTGTCTGGAACCCAAGCGCCGAGGAGGATTTAGCAATTAGCGGATCATCTTGCAAAACCTGGTTACTTGGCTCATAGTAAATTTTTTTCCCTCAACACGAGAAAACTTCCGTGACTATTTACAGCACCGACCGCGAAATACTGCAAACCGCCATTGACTGGCTTGATAGCGGCCACCATGTTGCCCTGGTAACTGTCGCCAAAACCTGGGGTTCTTCGCCCCGCCCCCGGGGTTCCATGCTGGTGATGCGCGAGGACGGTATTCATGCCGGTTCGGTATCCGGTGGCTGCGTCGAAGAAGACCTGGTCGGCCGCTACCGAAACAGGGAATTGACCGATCACTTCCCCAACGCCATTAACTACGGAGTAGACCGGCAGGATGCTTTACGATTCGGCCTGCCCTGTGGCGGCCGGCTGGAACTGGTGGTCGAACAACTGGAAAGCGCGGCCCCATTGCGTAATCTCTTGCAAGACATTACCGAAGGCAAGCTGGTATCGCGCCGCGTGTGTCTGAATACCGGCGAAGTCAGTTTGCACACCGCGGTCAATGTCAGCGATTTCCAGTATTCCAGTGATGAATTAATTAAGGTGTTTGGGCCGCGATGGCATTTATTGTTAATCGGCGCCGGCCACCTGTCACGCTATGTCGCCAATATCGCGTTAATGCTCGATTACAATGTTACCGTGTGTGATCCGCGCGAAGAATATGAAACCGGCTGGGACATGGACAATGTTAATTTCGTTCGCACCATGCCCGACGATGCGGTAAAAAGCGTTGTTTTTACCGAACGCAGTATCGTCGTCACATTAGCTCATGACCCTAAACTGGACGACATGGCGCTTATGGAGGCACTGCAATCCAACATTTTTTATGTCGGCGCCCTGGGCTCAAAACGCAGCAATGATCAGCGCCGTGAACGGCTATTGCAATTGGGGGTCAATCAGCAACAATTGGAAAAATTGCATGGGCCGGTGGGCCTGGACATCGGCAGTCATACGCCACCGGAAATTGCCGTGTCGATCATGGCTGAAATTACCGCCATGAGAAACCAGGTTACCACTCAAATTCCTGCTATTAATTCATGATGTCACAAGCAGTAGGCGTGTTACTGGCAGCAGGACAAAGCACCCGTTTTGGCACGCACAAGCTGCTACAGCCGTTACCCGACACACAGGTTCCCATAGCACTGCAAGCCGCCCGCCATTTATGTCAGGCATTGCCGGATAGTGTTGCCGTAATTCGCAATAATGATCCGCAATTACATGAACTGTTGCTGCAAACCGGTATCGACGTTGTCATCAATGACGATGCAGATAATGGTATGAGCACCAGCATCGCTTGCGGTATTCATGCTTCGCCCCATGCCAGTAGCTGGATATTAGCGCTGTCGGATATGCCTTACATCGCATCCACAACTATTAATCGTGTGTCACAGGCGCTGCAGGAAGGTGCATTGATCGCTGCACCAACGTATAAAGATCGGCGGGGACATCCTGTGGGTTTTTCCCGTCAATTAAAACACGAACTTTTAAGGCTTCGCGGTGATCGGGGAGCAAAAGCTGTCGTTGAGCGTCATCGTGACGAGTTAGTACTAATTGACGTTAACGACGATGGGGTATTGCGGGATATTGACAGGCCGGAAGACATTACCAGCCGTTAATCGCGAGTGGCCAAAGACGATGGCGCCAATAGTTATTTTCTTTCTCGTAACAGGCTGTTCAATTCATCCACGGCGATTGCCCAATCGGAATCCGATTGTAGCGCTTCCTGGATAAACCGTTGCTGGGACGCGTTCCACCATGGCGCTTCTGACAACGCCACCTCTTTATCGAGCGGCCGGTGCTTATCGATAAACTCAGAAATTCCCTGGTCATCATCGTCCAGGCCAAGCTGCGCAAACAGCGTCTGTAACGTGTGTTCCGTGGTATCCATGCCAACCTCCCAATCAGGTGCCAACTTACAACAACGGATTAATGGCGTAACATTATGATCCGACAACTTCTTTGTTTTTATAGTAACAATATACAGGCAATAATAATTGATCTTTGTTAATATTTTGTCACATAGTTTGCTCAATCTTCGCTTATGATTCGCGCTGATTTTACTTATTTAGTGTTAACCCAGCGATTGCTGCGCTCTGCAAAAACGAAACCGCTAAAAAACGTAATGATAACCAATGGAAAATCCCTGCAACTGGTGTGATTCCTTGCCATTGCTATCATAATCATAGTCGACTTCCTGGCGTTTCATACCGATTTCAATGTAAGTATGCAATGACGGACGATACGCAATACCCATTTCCTGTTCAGCAATATCGGTGTCGCCCCGGATACCGCCACTCATGGAAAAATCGCCGGTAAATTGCGCGGTATTGGCAAATATTAGCCAGTGACTGGACAGGGGATAATGCACCTGCACACCGACACCGGGATTTTCCAGACGATAGTTAGCACCATTGTCGAAATCCAGGCTTTTGTACTTGGCAAATAGTGATAAATAGCGAAACACGTCATATCCGACAACGGCATTCCATTCGGTGCGCGTTACGTTTGTGTCAGGATTGGCTGTGGCGATTCCCGGCACATTTTGACTGTCAAAATCGTATAGTCCTCTTAAATAATCCAGGCCGGTATAGAGTTTATAAAATTTGATTTTAACGTTAAATCCCAACCCAATCCCCGTTGTATCGTTATTCGGTTGATTAGCCGGCGGGGAAACTTCCCAGTTGGCACTTTGCATTTCGACACCGACGGCCAGGGATGCGTAACTGGCTTGTGGTGCCAAAAGCAACGCTACCACAATCAATAAGACCGGTGATTGGCTAAAAACGCTGTACATTGTGTATTTGTTCTTCATATAAATCTCATATTTTAAATGAGGCACACCGTGCCACCGACATAATACGTCTCTCCATTATATACGACATTAAACCGTCATTCGAAACCGCCATTCCCGGCAAATTCCGGCGACTGATTCTACCAGTTGTTGCCGACGTTGCGGCAGTGTAGCATTGAGGCCGAGTATGTATATAATATGAGTCGATTGGTATCAAGCACACGGGAGTTGTCACCGCCAGGTGACGAAATTTATATCATCTGCATTAAACAGGTCATTTAAAATTATCAACCACAAGCGGCAATTATTTTTTTAAAATAAAAAAATGAATATACCCAGTTTTTCCAGGAACATCCGTGACTATGTATGCCGCTGGCAATCACCAGCCTTTAACAAGGATTCACTGTTGCTACTAGTCTCGTTACTAAGCGGCTTAGGTGGCTGCGCCAGCCAACCAGCCAACATTACAGACACCTGCGAGTTACTCAACGAGGAAATTCGCTGGTACGACTATGCACGTCATACCTCGAACAAATGGAACGTCGATATCGGAACCCAATTGGCTTTTATGCGCCAGGAGTCCGCATTTAATGAAGACGCGCAGCCGCCGCGCACAACAATATTATGGATCATCCCATGGAAACGCCCAACCTCGGCCTATGGTTTTGCGCAGGCGGTAGACGGCACCTGGGAATGGTATCAGGAAGATACTGGCAACACGGACGCAGAGCGGGATGATTTTGCCGATGCCTCTGATTTTATCGGCTGGTACATCAATAAAAGTTCGATGAAACTGGGGATAGCTCGCAATGACGTGGTGAGCCAGTATCTGGCATACCATGAAGGTCATGGGGGGTTTGAGTCCAAAAGTTACCAACAAAAAAAGGGACTGATGAGTACCGCGCAGAAAGTGGCGAAAAATGCCGACAAATATAACAGGCGCCTGGCCCAGTGCGAATCAGACTTACAGCACCAGGCATGGTGGTGGTTATATTAATTTTTTATGATCAGCGGAGAAATAGCATCCCGACTATTCCGCCGCTCTCGTTAACCAATAACACCAATACTTATAAAGCGGGATAATCCGTAAACCCTCTTTCATCACCACCATAGAACGTGTCCGGATCTGCTTCGTTCAATGGTGCCCGTTCGGCAAAGCGTTCCGGTAAATCCGGATTGGCGATATAAAGCTTGCCAAAGGATACCAGATCAGCCTGACCCGACTGGATTTTTCTGGTAGCGCTTTCCATGTCGTAACCGGCATTGGCCATATACATCCCCTGATAGTTATTGCGCAAGCCGACAAAATCAAAATCCGGGTCGGCGTCATTCAGTTCAACCACATGCAGGTATGCCAGATTATGATCACTGAGTTGTTCCGCGACATAATCGAACATCAATTGCGGCTTTGAGTCCGACATATCATTAAAGCTGCTCGCCGGTGATAACCGGACACCGACCCGCGCGGGATCCCAAACCTCGGTGACAGCATTAACCACTTCGAGTAAAAATCGCGCGCGATTGGCCAGCGTACCACCATAGTGGTCCTGGCGCTTGTTGCTACCGTCTCTCAGGAACTGGTCTATTAAATAACCGTTGGCACCGTGGATCTCAACACCATCAAAGCCCGCCTGTTTGGCATTTGCCGCCGCCGTCGCGTAGTCGGACACAATAGCGGGGATCTCGTCAGTTTCCAGTGCACGCGGGGTTTCAAACGGCTGCAGTCCCTGATAGGTAAACGCTTCGCCCGCCGGTTTTACAGCAGAGGGCGCCACCGGCAGGGCATTGTTTTCATGAAACGACGGATGCGAAATACGCCCCACATGCCACAGTTGTAAAAAAATACGGCCATTTTGCTGATGAACCGCGTCGGTGATCGGTTTCCAGCCATTAATTTGTGCCGGTGTATAAATACCCGGTGTCGATGGATATCCAATCCCCTGCGGTGAAATGGGCGACGCCTCACTGATAATCAGTCCGGCCGTCGCACGCTGTGCATAGTATGTGGCACTCATTGGTTGCGGCACGCCACCCTCTCCTGCCCTGTTGCGCGTCATGGGCGCCATGACAATGCGGTTT
>JASFMT010000144.1:0-8160 GCA_050117455.1 Gammaproteobacteria bacterium
TGGCGGACAAAACGGATTGGCGCAAGATGCTGAAAGGCTCCGCCGAACCTGCGGATCTCGAGGCCAAACGGGATGAGCTGGTCAGCGTTTGTGAAAGTGAAATCAACCAGCTTTGCGAAACGCTTCCCGAAAATGGTATCCAATTCCTGCCTTCGGAAACAGTATCCGAAATACACTACCCGGTGTTGGAGTACCCCGCCAAAGTGACTTCACTCAACTTTGACAAGACGCCTGACATAGAAGGAAAACTGCTTGGCATCAAAGGCCAATATCTAATTTTGGATAAAGGGGTATTGAACATCCGTAAGTTTGGTGGCTATGAAATAGAATTTGCGGCTTGAGTTTGCGGTATCAATCCAGGCCTTTGCGTCGCGCGAAGGTAGTATCAGTCCACTTTTTTCGATCAAATTTAACACCATGCCTGCATCGGTAGGGCATACCGGGGCCGTTGCATATTTTGTCAATTTATTGATTTTTAATAAAAAATAGCAATAAATCGATGATCTGTTGAGCGCCTGAAACTTGACCTTGTGGCCCAAAACAACGATGATATCGCGTTTTTGAAAACCCTGGGGTCAGGAAAACAACAAGGATCGTGTTAATCCCTGGACGCACAAAACCGGTTAACGGTTGTTTTTGGATGCGACCTGCACGGGCCCGGACGGCTTTGTTTACTCACAAATAATTTCCCGGTGGTTTGAAGTTCATGTCAGTTAACGTCGTTGATGAACATTGCGGCGTTAGTGATTTACGTTTTCAATTTAAAACGATTTCAATTTTAAAACAGTTAAACACAATCAGGTGAGCAATGAGCCAATTAAGTACGGCTGATAAAAAACGGTTGCTTCGCAGCATGCTATATGCCCGGCGTTTTGAAGAACGGTGTTATGAAGCTTATGTGGAACGTAAAATCGGCGGATTCCTGCATCTTTATCCGGGCCAGGAAGCCTGCGCCCATGGTGTGATGGAAGCGGCCAGGCCCGGTCATGATTATGTCATCACCGGCTACCGCGATCATGTCCACGCTATTTTGTGTGGCGCATCGCCAAAGGAAGTGATGGCGGAATTGTATGCCAAGGAAACCGGCTCCAGTAAGGGGCGTGGTGGTTCCATGCATATTTTTGACGTGGCCAATCGTTTTATGGGCGGCTATGCCCTGGTGGGTGGCCCCTTTCCACTGGCTACCGGCATTGCCAAGGGCATCAAAATGAAAGGCGGTGACGAGATCTCCATTTGTTTTTTGGGTGATGCCGCCAATAACCAGGGTTCCTTTCACGAATCATTAAACATGGCCAAGATCTGGGACCTGCCGGTGTTGTTTGTCTGTGAAAACAACTTATACGGTATCGGCACGCGTATTGATCGTTCCACTGCCGTACTGGATCAGTACAAACGCGTGTGCGGTTACGACATGCCCGCCAAACAGGTTGATGGTCAGGATATCGAGATCGTTTACGATGCCGCGATGGAAGCCGTTGACCATGTGCGTTCCGGCAACGGGCCGTATTTTCTGGAACTGAAAACCTATCGTTATCGTGGCCATTCCATGTCTGATTCCAATGCCTACCGCGAAAAGGAAGAGGAAAAAGAATGGGCCAGCCGGGATCCTATTATTATCGTGCGTGACCGGTTGATTGAAGCCGGTGAATTGACACTCGATGATTACAATAACCTGGATAAAGAATTAATCGACGAGATTGAAAACGAGGTAATTAAGTTTGCCGAGGAATCACCGGAGCCCAATGTGGCGGATCTGGAAAAATACGTCCTGGCGGACAACGACCCATATGTACAGGGAGGGGCGAAGTAATGGCGGAGATAATGTATTGGGAAGCGATTCGCCGCGCCCATGATGAAGAAATGGCGCGTGATCCCCTGGTGTTCTGCATGGGTGAAGATATCGGTGTCGCCGGCGGCACTTATAAAGCCACCCAGGGTTTGTATGATAAATACGGACCGGAACGGGTGATTGATACGCCGATTTCGGAAAATGGCTATACCGGTGTGGGCATTGGCGCCTCCTTTATCGGCGCGCGGCCCATCATTGAAATCATGTCTGTTAACTTTGCCTGGCTGGCGCTGGACCAGATTGCCAACAGTGCCGCGAAAGTGCGTTATATGTCCGGCGGTCAGTTAACGGCACCAGTGGTGATTCGCACCCCCGGCGGTACGGCCCATCAACTGGGTGCCCAGCATTCGGCACGCATGGAAAAAGTCTTCATGGGTATTGCCGGCTTGCGGGTAGTCACACCGTCCAACCCCAGACAGGCCTATGGATTGCTCAAGTCCGGTGTGCGTTGTAATGACCCGGTGCTCATCAATGAACATGAACTGATGTATAACCTGAAGGGTGAAGTGCCCGATGAAGAATACTTTCATCCCCTGGAAGGTTCGGAGGTAACGCGCCAGGGTAAGGATGTCACGCTGTTTGGTTACAATGTTTCCGTGCACTGGTGTTTGCAGGCGGCGGATATGCTGTCGAAACAGCACGGTATCGAGGCCGAAGTGGTGGATCTTTATTCCCTGAGTCCGTTGGACCGCCAGGGTATTGTCGACTCCGTTTCCAAAACCCATCGTGCCGTGATTGTCGAAGAAGCGGAGCCCATCGTGGGAGTTGGTGCGGAAGTCATGGCCATCATTAACGAAGAATGTTTCTTCGAACTGGATGCGCCACCGGTGCGGGTATCCGCGGCCCACGTGCCTATTCCCTTTAACCATACCTTGGAAAAAGCGGCCATTCCCAACGCTAACGACGTGGTTGCGGCCGTAACAAAGATATTGGGTAAATAAAATTCTGTGAGCGGCACCGGCACCTGGCCGGCGCTTTGCGATTGCACACGATGTTGCATTAACAAAATTAAAGTAGACGGTTTATATGTCAGAGCCATACGTCATTAAAATGCCCCAGTTGTCCGACACCATGACCGAAGGTGTGGTGGTGAGCTGGGAAAAACAAATCGGCGACAAAATTGAACGCGGCGATATCGTTGCCACGGTGGAAACCGACAAGGCCATCATGGACGTGGAAGTGTTTCGCGAAGGCTACCTGTCCGGTCCCATCGCGGACGTGGACAGCGTGGTGCCGGTGGGTGATGCCATTGCTTATTTGGTGGCAAACAGCGATGAAGTAAAAGGCGCTGACGAGCAGGCCCCGGCTGGCGCGGTAAGCACCGAATCGGAAAGTGCGCCCGCCGAAGTGGCTGAACCCGTCGCCCGGAAACCGGAAGGCGCTTCCCACGTTATCAAGATGCCGCAACTGTCCGACACCATGACCGAAGGCGTAGTGGTGAGCTGGGACAAACAAATCGGTGACAAGATCGAACGCGGTGACGTGGTGGCACAGGTGGAAACCGACAAAGCCATCATGGACGTGGAAGTGTTCCGCGCCGGTTTTCTATCCGGTCCCATTGCTGAAGTGGATAGCGTATTGCCCGTGGGGGATGCCATGGGTTACCTGGTGGATGAGCAATCACAGGTTATAAAAGAAGGCGCTGTCACCAAAACCACCGGCGCTAACGTGGAAGACGATGTCACCAGCCCGTCTCATCAGGATGTGCGTCACCAATATGCAGCGTCGCATCCGGCACCGGGTCACAAGGCGCCCGAACCTCATATGGATACCAGCGCGGTGCCGGCGCCCCGGCCGGATAACAAGTACGCTTCGCCCTATGCGCGGAAACTGGCCGGCGCGTTACACGTGAATTTGAATACATTGAAGGGTACCGGTGCGGACGGTGTCGTGGTGGCCGCGGACGTGCGCCGCGCGCAGCCCTTGCAACGGCCATCGGAAGTGGCTGAGGCCACCCCGGCACACAGCATGCCCGAAATTCAGGTGCCAGGGCACGGCCGCTCCATGACCGCCATGGAACGGGCGGTCAGCCATTCCATGACCGCGTCGTTGACCATGCCCACCTTCCGGGTGGCCGTTGACGCCAAACCGGAAGCGCTTATCAAAGCGGCCAAGGCCAACGGCGTATCGGTCACGGTGGCCATTGCCAAAGCCTGCGCCCTGGCCATGAAAAAACATCCCACCATGAACTGGTGTTACCAGCCCGTGGATAAGCTGGTGGAACGGGACCAGGTGGATATCGGTATGGCCGTGGCGGCCGATGGCGGTGGCCTGGTGGTGCCGGTGCTGCGTCATTGTGAGTCACGCAGCCTGCAACAGCTGCAGGAAAACTGGACCCAGTTGGTGGATCGGGCCCGCAAACGCCGCCTGGCGCCGGAAGAATACGCCAACCCGACATTTATGGTTTCCAATATGGGGATGATGGGCGTAAGCTATTTCGACGCTATTCCCACGCCGGGTACGGCGGCAATTCTGGCCATTTCATCCGCCGGCCGTGATGGCATGCCATTGACCATCACGGCGGATCATCGCGTGGTTAACGGCGCCGAAGTGGCGCAATATCTCAATACCCTCAAACAGAACATCGAACAACCGGAGCAATGGATGGGACCAACAGGACCGGCAATCCCTGAAGGCGACTGGGATTATGATGTGCTTGTCATTGGTGGTGGACCGGGCGGCGAAGATTGTGCCCGCGACATTGCCGCTCATGGATTAAAAGTAGCCATGGTCAATGACTCCAGGTTTCCCGGCGGCGAATGCCTGTGGCGCGGTTGTATTCCTTCCAAGGCGTGGCGCGCGGCCGCGGACCGAATCCGTGATCGGGCCCATGACGAACACCTGGGCGTGGAAGGTACCACCCGCGCCAAGCTGGATTGGGACAAACTGGAAGCCACCCGCCGCAACGTACTGGAAACCCGCGGTGACATGGCGCTGAAAACCGATACCGGCGTGCGTATCAAGGTGATCCAGGGTTTTGCCTCGTTTGAAACAGATCACCGGGTGTTCGTGGATACCTCGGGCAACAGCGACAATCCCCATAAGCGGGCCAAGCCCGGCGATGGTAGCCAGGGTGAGCATATAACATTCGGCGCGGCTGTCATTGCCACTGGCGCGCCGCCGTTTGTGCCACCAATTCCCGGTGCAGTTGAAGGCCTGAAAACCGGTGATGTGCTCACGTCTGACACGGTCTGGTTTCTGGAAGCGGTGCCGAAAAAGATCGGCATTATCGGTGGCGGTGCCATTGGTGTCGAAATGGCGCAGATTTTCCAGGACTTCGGTTCCGAAGTCGTGCTGGTGGAAGGCCGGGACCGTATTCTTGCCGAAGTCGAACCGGAGATTGCCAGGCAGTTAACAGCGGTCCTGGACGACGATCCCAATCTCAAAATCTTTACCTCTTCGAAAGTGGAGGAAATCAAACACCGCACCAACAAGCGTAAAACCCAGCTGGTGTTTGAAAGCAGCGAAGGTAACAAGCACCGCTATAGTTGTGACTATGTCATCATGGCTACCGGTAAGCGTCCCGACCTTGAACCGTTGAAGCTGCAAAACGCGAATGTGGAAGCGGACAATGGTGTCATCAAGGTGGATGATCGCGGCCGGACCAATGTGCCCCATATATTTGCCGTGGGTGACGTTATTGGTGGACTGATGCTGGCGCACACTGCCGGCCAGCAGGGCCGGGTGGCTGCCGCCAACCTGTTAAACGAAGACATGAAGTACGAGCAGAGCAAGGATTCCGGTGTGATTTTCACCCGGCCACAGGCGGCGTTTGTGGGCTTGTCGGTGCAGCAGGCGAAGGAACAGGGTATCGATGCCGTGGAAGTAAAAATGCCCATGAACATTGATGCCAAGGCCATGATCAATAACGAATTGCACGGCATGATCAAAATTGTGGCGGATAAGCAAAGCCATAAGGTCATCGGCGTTCATTATCTCGCGGATCACGCGGATACCCTGATCGGTGAAGGGGTCATGATGGTGTCCGGCGAAATGACGCTGGAGCAGGTGGCCCACGCCATTCATCCCCATCCCACTCAAACGGAACTGTTCGGTGAAATGGCCCGCCGCCTATTGTCCCGCCTGCGCCGCAGCGCCAGTAAAAAGAAAAAACCCACCGGCGCCGCCGCCAGCAAGTAATCGTCAATCATGACCGCCGGGCATCCGCCCGGCGGGTTTTTCCTGCTGCGTATCCCGGATCTGTCTGGTTTTAATGATTTTTTTCGAATCTGTGAACCGGGTCACTCCAGAAAGCGGCTGACGGACCGTTATCTCGATCTAAGTGTGGTTTTCGCGACAATTACCGGAAAACGGTGCCGGATAAGGATTGACAAGATGGGTGCAGCGGCAGAAGACATATCCATGGAATTGATTGGGGAGGGCGAGTCCTTCAGGCACGAACTCGCCGATATGGTTGAAAGTGCGCAAATGTTCAGTGATTTTGCCCGCCAGGACACCGAGACCATCGCCGCCTATGCCCGTGCCTACAGCGTTAAAAAGGACACCGCGATATTCAGGGAAGGTGGCAAGGGTGCGTTTATGTGCCTGGTCGTGGATGGCCGGGTTGACGTGTTCAAGGAAAACCACGGCGACAGCAAACGCCGCATCACCACCATCCGTCCGGGCAAGACCATGGGCGAGATGGCGCTGCTGGATGAATTGCCCCATTCCGCCACCACGGTCGCGGTGGAAGATACCACCCTGGTACTCATTACCAAGTTTCACTTTGATCGGCTGAATGAAGAGCATCCCGCCCTCGGCAATCGCATTTTGCGCAAGATCGCCAAACTACTCAGTTTACGGTTGCGCCAGACCACCGGCATTTTGTCCGACTACCTCGAATAATCGAAATTCCACCGGCAATTCCTGTTACCAGAACCGGCTTTGTGGCCTGCTGAGCGGTAAATCCTGTTATTACTTTTGCTGGTTTCATCCCCCCTGCGAAACCCCTATAATCCCTGTTCCTGCTATCAGCACTGCGGTTTTTAGGAAACAGTTCAGGGATTATCATGACGAAAAAACAGGTAAACAAGGCGGTATTGGCCTATTCGGGCGGTCTGGATACCTCCATTATTCTCAAGTGGCTGCAAGACGAGTACAACTGCGAAGTGGTGACCTTTACCGCCGATATTGGCCAGGGCGAGGAAGTGGAACCGGCGCGGGAAAAAGCCAGGGCAGCCGGCGTTAAAGAGATTTATATCGATGATCTGCGGGAAGAGTTCGCCCGCGATTTCGTATTCCCCATGTTCCGCGCCAACGCCATTTATGAAGGGGAATACCTGTTGGGCACCTCCATTGCCCGGCCCCTTATCGCCAAACGGCAGATTGAAATCGCCAACGAAACCGGTGCCGATGCGGTGGCGCATGGTGCCACCGGCAAGGGCAACGACCAGGTCCGCTTTGAACTGGGTTACTACGCGCTGAAGCCAGATGTGCATGTTATTGCGCCCTGGCGGGAATGGGACCTCAACTCCCGTACCCGATTACTGGAATACGCCGAAAAGCATGGCATCAGCGTGGAGAAAAAACGCGGCAAGGAATCCCCTTATTCCATGGACGCCAATTCATTGCATATCTCCTACGAAGGCGGCGTGCTGGAAGACACCTGGGCCGAGGCAGAAGACGATATGTGGCGCTGGACCGTGGCGCCGGAACAGGCTCCCGACAAACCCACCGTTATCGAGCTGACTTACCGGCAGGGGGATATTGTAGAAATTGACGGCCAATCCCTGTCACCGGCACAGGTGATGGATCAATTGAATGCGCTGGCGGCCGCCAATGGCGTAGGCCGGGCGGATATCGTGGAAAACCGCTACGTGGGTATTAAATCCCGGGGCTGCTATGAAACACCGGCAGGCACGGTCATGTTAAAGGCGCACCGCGCCATGGAATCCATCACCCTGGACCGGGAAGTGGCCCATTTGAAAGACGAACTCATGCCACGTTACGCCAAACTCATTTACAACGGTTTCTGGTGGAGCCCGGAACGCAAAGCCCTTCAGGAACTGATTGATGCCAGCCAGGCAACGGTTAACGGGCGGGTGCGTCTTAAGCTCTATAAAGGTAACGTCATGATACTGGGCAGGGAATCCGAAACGGACAGCCTGTTTAACGCCAAAATCGCCACCTTTGAAGATGACGCCGGTGCTTACGACCAGAAAGACGCAGAGGGATTTATCAAAATTAACGCATTGCGTCTGCGCCTGGCGCAACGTTCGTAAATAACTGCTATAACTGGTAAAATTCGATTTTTCGTTGACTCGCTATATATAAAATGGTTATTATTTGTACAGTATCAGTATATGGCCAGG
>JASFMT010000145.1:0-8142 GCA_050117455.1 Gammaproteobacteria bacterium
CGCGCGGGTCGCTGCAGAGGTCGGCTCCGACAACAACAGCAGCGATTATCCCAGCCGCTTGCTATTGGGTGGTGATTACGCCTTAACGGAATCATCAAACGTATTTGCACAACAGGAATTTTCCTTCGGCAACAGCCAGGATGTGCAGATGACACGAGTCGGTGTCAAAACCTCCCCGTGGAAAAACGCCAACGCTTATAGCAGTGTATCAAATGAGCATAGCGAATATGGTCCACGAACCTACTCCAGCATGGGCCTGACCCAGGGATTCGACCTCAATGAACGCTGGCGTCTGGATTTTGGCTTTGAACGCAGTCATACCATCAGTGATGGCACAACGACACCCTTTAATGTCAATGTACCGTCGGCATCCGGATCGGCCAATGATGATTTCACCGCGCTGTCACTGGGTGCGGCCTATAGAACTACCTTGTGGTCCATGACCAGCCGCGCTGATTTTCGTGAAGGCGACCTGGAAGACAAACTGGCCCTGCTGTTGGGTATCTATCATGAACCAAAGCCGGGCTTTGGTCTTGCCGCTTCCTTAAAGCACTTTGACACGAACCGCAGTAATGGCACGCAAACGACGCAAACCAGCGTGGAATTTTCACTGGCCAGCCGTCCGGTGACCAGCCAGTGGATACTGCTGGATAAAATCCGTTTTGCCCATGAAGAAGATACCGGCATTGGTACTGACATTGACACCACCAAGGTGGTGAACAATTTCAACGCCAACTATCTCTACAACCGGCGTAATCAGGTTGCTTTCAACCACGGTATCAAGTATGTAAAAGATCAGTTTGATATCGGCAGTTATTCCGGTACTACCCAGTTGTTCGGCACGGAATATCGTCATGACATTAACAACCACTGGGATGTTGCCACGCAAGCCAGCATGTTGTTAAGTGATGTCGGTGACAGCCGCCGTTATTCCTACGGCGTGTCGGTGGGCCACAGCTTCGCCAAAAACGTCTGGCTAAGCATCGGGTTTAACTTCGCCGGTTTTAATGACGATGATTTTTCGGCCGCCAACTATACATCGCAGGGGTTATATGTGAAATTCCGGTTTGCCTTTGACCAGGCGACGGTACGTGAAGGTCTGGCGTGGTGGGAAAACCGATAGCGGTCCTGTCACTGGGCGCTCAGTCGTTCAGCGCCAGGGTACCGATAAGCTGTGACAACTCGGTGAGTTCGTGCCGCTTCAGGTAATCAACAATGCCTTGATTGATGCGGGGGCAAACCAGGGGATCGTAAAACAGTGCCGTGCCGACACCTACCGCAGAGGCGCCGGCAATCAAAAATTCAATGGCGTCTTCCGCGGTCATAATACCGCCCTGCCCGATGATGGGAATATCATGATGTTTGCAGACCTGATAAACCTGATGCACTTTCAACAGCGCAATGGGCTTGATGGCCGGACCGGACAAACCACCCTGGTTGGCGCCAATAACCGGTACCCGGTTTTCAATATCAATGGCCATGCCCATTAACGTATTAATGACCGCGAAGCCATCGCTGCCCGCTTCGATACACAGGCGCGCGTTTTCGGCAATATTGGTTTGATTGGGAGAGAGCTTGGTAATCAGCGGCTTCTGGGTCACCGCCCGGCACACTTCCACCACGCGCGCGGACATGGCCGGATCGTTACCAAAAACCACGCCGCCCTCTTTGACATTAGGACAGGAAATATTGATTTCGATGGCGTCTATTGGTGAGTCGTCAAATAACCGGGTGACTTCCTCGTATTCTTCCACCGTGGAGCCCGACACGTTGGCGATAAAGCGCGTCTCGGTGAAATCCAGCGAGGGCAGTATGTTGTTGACCACGTGGGAAGTGCCGGGGTTTTGCAAGCCAATGGAATTCAACATACCCATGGGTGTTTCCGCCAGGCGATGGGGTTGATTGCCCAGGCGCGGTGCCAGCGTGGTTCCCTTCAGGCACACGGCGCCCACATCTTTATTGGAAAAACCCGCTACCCGCGTATATTCCTCGCCGAATCCGACGCAGCCGGACAGCAACACCAGCGGTGTGTCAAACTTCATGCCGCAAAACTCGCTGGCCAGTAGCTGTTTGTCGTTATCAATCATAAAGGCATTACGCTGTTAATAAACGGCTATATTAACAATATTTTCACCAATTACCCATGGCGGAATTTAACGAGAACAACATGGGTGGGTTTTGGTATGATAGCGTTATGTTCCATATTGTACTGGTGGAGCCGGAAATCCCGCCCAATACCGGCAATATCATCCGGTTAAGCGCCAATTGCGGTTCGCAGCTTCATTTAATTAAACCATTGGGGTTTGATCTGACCGACAAACGCTTGCGCCGCGCCGGCCTGGATTATCATGACCTGGCACACGTCACCATCCATGACTCGTTGCAGGCATTCTTTGCCGCCGTCACACCGCAACGTTATTTCGCCTGTTCCACCAAAGGCCGGGTGAACTTTAACGAAGTAAAATATCAACCCGGTGATACGTTTATCTTTGGCCCGGAAACCCGCGGCCTGTCTTCGGATTTTCTCGCTACCATGGCGGAAGACGCCATCATTCGCATCCCCATGTTAAAAGGCAGCCGTAGTCTTAATCTTTCCAACGCCGCCGCCATTATCGTTTATGAAGCCTGGCGCCAGAATGGCTTTGCACTGCCGGACACCGACCAACCTGCTAAATAGATTCCGCTTTTTGTTCCCGGGACAACAGTGCATGGACCGCATCACGGGGTTTTTCACCCTCATACAGGATTCGATAGACTTCATGAGTGATGGGCATATCCACGCCGCGGCTTATGGCCAGTTCATTGACTTCGCGTGCGGTTTGCACGCCCTCGACCACCTGATCAATGGCCGCCAATGCATCTTCCAGTGACTGCCCTTGACCGAGCCCCAACCCGAGGCGCCGGTTGCGCGACTGGTTGTCGGTGCAGGTTAGCACCAGGTCCCCCAGCCCCGCCAGGCCCATGAAGGTTTCGCGCTGTCCACCCAGGGCATCTCCCAGGCGCATGATCTCTGCCAGGCCGCGGGTAATCAATGCGGTTCTAGCGTTGGCTCCGAAGTTCAAGCCATCGGCAATACCAGCGGCAATCGCCAGGACATTTTTCACCGCGCCACCCACTTCAACGCCCACAATGTCATCACTGGTATAGACGCGGAAGGTTTCAGTATGCAGGCGGTCGGCAAGAAAGTTAGCAAACTCCGTATCATTGGAGGCAACGGTGACCGCGGTAGGTAATCCTTTGGCCACTTCCTTCGCAAACGTAGGGCCGGAAATGACCGCCAGGGATTTTTGTTCACCAAATACATCCTGCGCCACTTCGTGCAACAACTTGCCGGAGCCCGATTCAAAACCCTTGGTGGCCCAGGCAATACGTTGTTCGGAACTAATATAAGGCGCAATGGATTCAAGCACGGAGCGAAACCCATGACTGGGCACCACAACAATTATATCGCCAGCTCCGGTAACCGTCTTTTCGAGATCCGCCTGCAACGCTAATGCATCGGGTAACGAGACGTCAGGCAGGTAGCGGATATTACAGCGGGTTGATTCCAGGGTGGATATCTGGGCTTCGTCACGCCCCCACAGTATGGCGGGCTCATTATTTCGGGTTAACGAAATAGCGATAGCTGTTCCCCAGGATCCCGCGCCCAGCACCACGATTGGTTTATGTTGTTTTTCCACGATAGCGTTGTCCCGGTTAATGTTACAGTAACTAAGGCATCTTTTTTAAGCCGTGTCAAATGATTAACCCAACTTGAAACAACCATGCCCTTAACTGCTGCCAGCCAGCCTGTCTTTCAGGGACCAGGCCTTACCGGTTCTTGCTTACAACGGGCAGACAGTGACCTAATGTACTATTTCGTCATTATTGTTTTCGCCGCTTGGGGATTCTGCCGATTCACCCTGGCTACGAAGGCGCTGTAGATGTTCCTGGTATATGGCGTCAAAGTTAACAGGCGCCAACAACAGTTGTGGAAAACCGCCTTTGGTCACCAAATCGGATATCACTTCGCGCGCAAAAGGAAACAATACATTGGGGCAGTAACTACCCAGCATGGCACCGCGCTCCTGGTCGGAAAATCCTTTAATGGTAAAAATACCAGCCTGGTTAACTTCCACCAGGTAAGCCACTTTGTCCTGCATTTTGACCGTCACCGTGACGCCCAATACGACTTCATGTACATCGGGAGCAATTTCCTTGCCTTTGGTATCCAGTTCCACGTTGACATCCGGCTTCCATTCCTGGGTAAAGACTTCGGGTGAATTGGGCGTCTCGAAGGAAAGGTCCTTCATATAGATTTTCTGCATCGCGAACTGATGTTTGGCTTCGCCATCACCCGCTGTTGTTTGTTCAGTTTCAGACATGCTTATGACTACCTTCGCTTGTTATAGATGAATTGATATCGAACGCCACGGATCTCAACTGTGCTGGCGAATCCATGACATCAGGTTTTGCTGGTCCATCGCGCCGCTCATTCGAGCAATTTCATGACCTTCGCGATACATGACCAGCGTGGGGATATTGCGGATATTGGCAGCCGCCGCCAGAGTTTGTTCGGTTTCGGTGTTAACTTTGGCAAAGCGTACATAGGGTTCCATCTGGCCCGCCGCGCTGACAAACACCGGCGCCATCATCTTGCACGGCCCACACCAGGAAGCCCAATAATCCACAACAACCGGCAATTGAGTTTTCTGAATAAAACGCTGGAAATTGTGGGTGGTCAAATCAACAGGCTGGCCGGTAAACAATAGAGAGTGGCACGCGCCGCACTTACCTTTGGCGGCAAGTTTGTCCTTGGGTAATCGGTTGACGCTACTGCAATGGGGACAGACAACGAGAAGTGACTCGCTCATGGTAATAGCCTGTCAGGTAGTCGGTGAAAGTCAGTTAAGTCCCAATATCTCGTCAAGCTTGTCAACAATTTCAAGCTGTGCAAGATCATCAAACCCACCAATATGCTGATCCCCTATGAATATTTGCGGTACTGTCGTGCGCTTACTTCTACTCTCCATTTCGGAGCGCAATTCCGTGTCCAGATCAACCCGGAATTCCGTGTAGCTTACCCCCTTTGAATCAAGCAGCATACGCGCCCTGGTACAGTACGGACAATATTCGGTGCTGTAGATTTCGATTTTTATGCTGTTGTTGACGCCGGATTCGTTACCGCTCGTCGCAATAATAGAGTTACTCATTCCGCCCTCTCTTAACACCGCTATTCCGTTGTTGTAAATGCGTCCCACTGTTGCCCCCGGACAGACATTTACACCGTGTGTTTATAAATCAAGCCAGGCTTCTTGCCTTAACCCCATGCCCCTTAAAGCTTTTTATATAGTATTCTAATTATCTATATACATTACTACTATATTAAGTAAGTCGCCAGACCCGTTGCAAGTGGGATTGCACTTCAACCCCTATTCCGCTCTAACCGATATTACACGCGGATTATCTTAATTTGCCGCCTGGCCCGGCCTGCTATCAGCCAGCCGCAGATAAAACATTACCACACGATATATCTATTTGAAATCAATAGTAATTTTAGTATTCCGTGTTTAGCCTGTGGATCCACAATTAATAACTGGTTGTTTTTAAAAAAATTGATCTTTCTAATCTTTTGCAGCTACTTATATATAGCCAAGTATGTCTTTTAGACAAGGCACCGTGTCATGCGGTATCGGTTTCTTTTTCCTGTTTCGCTTCGGGTTCCTGTTCAGAGGCATGTTTTTTACCCTTTGATGAGCTTTTGCCACCTTTGCCGGATTTTCCTTTGGCGCCTGACTCCACGGGCAAATTTGCCTGCTGCCAGGAATACATGCCGCCGGACAAATTATGTATTTCATCGAAAGCATGCTTTTTCAGGGTACGCGCCGCCTGCTGCGAACGATTACCGCTTTGACATACCAGAATTACCGGGTGCGACTTGTGGTCCTGGATCTCCGGAACACGCGAATCGAGCAGCCCTAACGGAATATTCACGGCATTCAGGATATGGGATTTCTGATACTCATCCTGGGTACGCACATCCAGTATCAACGCATCTTTGTGGTTAATGAGTTGCACTGCCTGTGCCGCGGTTACGTTTTTAGCGCCACCCGGCGATATGTAAGTGCGCAGCAATAAAGCGAGAATCACAAAAAATGCGGCGACCAGAAATATATTGTTGGTGGCAAAATCAATAAGCTGTTGCATAAGTAAAATCGGTCTGTTGTGCGTTGCTAATTAACTGTAATTGGAAAATTTACAATGATACAAAATACTTTAGCGTCGCGTATTTTAAGGATTATTGTCGACTTTGAAAGATGATTCTGTTGCTGCCATCAATGACAGCACAAAACAGCGATGGGAATTATTCCGGACATGACTAATGAGACGACGTACAGAATACTTCGCGCATCATTCCAATTAACCGCAGTGTGCGGGTATCACCAACGCGATAATAGACCCGGTTTGCGTCTTTTCGCGACGCCAAAATACCCTTGTCGCGTAAGATCGCCAGGTGTTGTGAAATATTGCTTTGCGATGTTCCCACCATGGTTACAATATCCTGGACACTGACCTCGCGATCTCCCAGGGCACATAATATTTTTAACCGTAATGGATGCGACATTGCCTTGATTGACCGTGACGCACGTTCGATATCTTCATCTTTGGTTATGAGCAGGTCTTCTTCTGGCATAGTGATCACCAATGGAAATTTTCAGCAGCGATATAAACAACAAGGCGTTCGCCGGGGCCAACGCACTGGCAAGGAATTAAGTGATGCCCACTATTGATTAAATCCACCGCTTCCACACCAGTTATCGTGAATACCGTAAATCAGAGTATAAACAATGTAATATAAATTAATATAACACATTCGCTAAATACTAATATTACTAATTATAGGAACAGATAGCTAATTTATAACCAAAATTGCCTGCCGTCACAAGCCAGCCGACTCGCGGCGCGCCCGCCAGAGATGCTCATCGCGTACTGAAATTTCGTTTAAAATTTCTGAAATTTGAAGCATTTAAGCGGCTGTTTTGGTAACATATCGATGGTTCGGCGGATATTGTTGGAGTCGGTGATGTATACCGGTCATCCATTTTGCATTAACAACAGAATTTCAGTTTTCATTTGAATTGTTTCCATGGCAGCAAATCACAAACCTATCGTTCTCATCGTTTTAGACGGCTGGGGTTATTCGGAAGATACCCGGTACAACGCAATAGCCAATGCCAAAACCCCTGCCTGGGACCACATTTGGCAGCGGTATCCTCACACACTCATTAAAGGATCAGGCGCCGAAGTCGGTTTACCCAATGGACAGATGGGCAACTCCGAAGTCGGTCACCTTAATCTGGGCGCCGGCCGCGTGGTGTACCAGGAATTTACCCGGGTAAGCCGTGCCATACGAACGGGTTCTTTTTTTACCAACCGGACGTTGACCGATGCCGTGGATCTGGCCATTGAAAGCGAAAAAGCGCTGCACATTATGGGGCTGTTATCCGATGGCGGTGTCCATAGCCACGAACAACATATTCAAGCCATGGCCAGGCTGGCGGTCGAACGTGGCGCAACCAAAGTTTATTTACACGCCTTCCTTGATGGCAGGGATACTCCTCCCAAAAGCGCCGCATCATCACTTGCGGCGATGGACGAGATTTTTAAGGAACTGGGTAGCGGACAAATCGCCTCTATCGTGGGACGTTTTTATGCCATGGACCGCGACCATCGTTGGCCGCGAGTAAAAGCCGCATACGATTTAGTCACCGACGCCAAAAGTGATTACCAGGCACCATCGGCCATCGACGGATTAAATCTCGCCTACGAGCGCGGTGAAACCGACGAGTTCGTCAAACCTACCTGCATTGTTCCACCGGGACAACAACCGGTGAAGATTGAAGATGGCGACGTTGTGGTGTTTATGAATTACCGTTCCGACCGTGCCCGCCAAATCACTCGCCCGTTTATTGAACAGGACTTTAACGAATTCGAGCGCGATAGATTCCCCAAGCTCGGCCGGTTCGTCAGCCTGACCGAATACAGTGCCGGCTTTGATGTTCCTGTGGCCTTTCCACCGGAGCGCCTGAAAAACGTGTTTGGTGAATACATTTCGAAACTGGGCCTGCACCAACTGCGAATTGCGGAAACGGAAAAATACGC
>JASFMT010000146.1:0-8119 GCA_050117455.1 Gammaproteobacteria bacterium
CGTTACACGAATCATGAAAGGTAATGCGGCGATGGTCGTTGGCTTCCTTGTCCAGCTTGAGGGCGCCGCGCTTGATCAGGTCGTAGGTGACTTCGCAGATATGTTGCGGCGCCGGGTATTTGGGATCCAGAAAATCAAACGGACCAATCAGGGTATTCCAGAAACTGTATGCTACCCGCCAGGCGTGACCGCATTCGCCCACCACAATGCGTTTCACACCCAGGTCGAGGGCGGCCTGGCGAATACGCATGGCGACCTTTTTCAGGTTGTCGTGGCTGCCAATAAACATCGAGAAGTTGGCGGCTTCCGATGCATAGGAACTCAGCGTCCAGCTAATGCCCGCCTGGTGAAACACTTTGGCGTAACCAATCAGTCCGTCAATATGGGGTTCGGCGAAAAAGTCCGCTGAAGGCGTGATTAACAATACCTCGGCGCCTTCTACGTCAACGGGAACCTTAACGGCAACCCCCGTATCTTCTTCAATGTCTTCTTCCAGTCCCTCCAAAGTGTCAACCAGTGCCGGTTCCGGCAGACCCAGGTTATTACCCACTTTGTGTAGTTTGCCAATAATCTCGTTACTGTATTTCTGGCCGATGCCGATGGCGTCAAGTACATCACGGCCGGCCATGGAGATTTCCGCGGTGTCGATGCCGTACGGGCAGTACACGGAACAGCGGCGGCACTGGGAACATTGATGGAAGTAGCTGTACCAAAGGTCGCGCACTTCCTCGTCAAAATCCCTGGCGCCCACCAGCTTGGGAAAATATTTGCCGGCGAAGGTGTAGTGACGGCGATATACCTGGCGCAACAAATCCTGGCGTGCCACCGGCATGTTCCTGGGGTCCTGGGTGCCTAGATAATAGTGGCACTTGTCGGTGCAGGCACCGCATTTGACACAGGAATCCAGAAACACCTGCAATGCCCGGGATTCGCTCACCAGTTCACCCAGTTTTTTAACCGCGACATTTTGCCAGTCATCCACCAGCTCACCCGGGAAACCAACGCTTTGCTGGTGTTCCGGTTTTGCCAGGTACGGCTTGCTATGAGCCATGGAGCCTTCAACGATGACAGGAATAACAGGGTATTCCCGGTATGCTGGCGTTTGAATATCTTCAGCCAATGGCGATCCCTCCACTTACGTTACAGATTTGTCCCGTCATCATGATTTTGCGCTCCAGCCTGCCACATGACGGTGTTCCCGCACATCATCCACCTGGTTGCGCGTGGGGCTGAAAAAGACACCCGGTGCATGCAGCAATTTGCTGACCGGGAAAATAATCATCAGTACTGCAACCAATGCCAGGTGGATCAAAAACAATAATGAGCCGGGGATGGGTTGCAGGTCGAAAAATATCAGTCCCATAATAAACGCTTTGACGGAGATAACGTCGGTATTCAACGCGGTACCGCCAAAGGTCATTAATGCCCCGGAAATGCCGATGCTCAACAGTAACAACAGCATGAGATGATCCGACGGGCTGGAAATATAACGAATCCGGTCAACGAGGAAACGCCGGCCCCATAAACCAATCAGGCCAATGATCATGGCAAAGGCGGCGTATTTTCCAAACGGCTGGATTGCCGTAATAATAGTGGGCACCGGCTCGAGGAAATAACGTAGATGCCGTGCCAGTACCAGAAACAACCCCGCGTGAAACAGCCAGCCGAATATCCAGATCCACTTGTTCGCTTTGAACAGGCTTTCAAATACGGTGACTTCCTTAATTAACCGCCAGACGACGCCGGCTTTGGTGGTTGGGGCAGGGGTTGTGGGAATCTTTAACGGTTGCGGCGTTTTGGAATAAATAACAATCTTACGCACAACGCCGATAGTGAACAGCGCTGCCGCGAGGTAAAACAGTATTGCATAGACGACAGTGAGAGCCATGTATATGCCTTGAAAGTTTAGGGCTGTGCCGTTCACCGCAACGGCACAGCTGGTTTGAGGTCATACCTGTTGTTTTAGTTGTTACAGGTTATACACAACCTGTTGGTTTGGGCAAACCGGCAATTTTACAAGCTTGCTTTGCCGGACCGTAAGGGAACAGTTCATACAGGTATTTACTGTTGCCTTTGTCCTTGCCCAGTTTCTTACCAATGGCTTTGGTCAAAACGCGAACCGCGGGAGCAATTTGATACTCGTCGTAGTATTCACGCAGAAAGTTAACAACTTCCCAGTGGTTTTCGGTCATGTCCAGGTTTTCAGCCTTCGCAATTGCTTCGGCCACTTCCTGGGTCCAGTCGTCGCGATTTGCCAGGTAACCTTCCTCATCAGTTTCGATCGTTTTTCCGCCAACATCTAGCGCCATGTCATCTTCTCCTGTTACTAGTTTATCGTCTTACTTTTAAAGCCATGCCTGGGATGAGCTGTGTTCCGCGACCAGATCAACGAAACCGCCGTAATCGACCACTTTAATACCGTCGATTAATTTGTCCTTGCTGATCCCTCGAGCCTCAAGATCAGGTCCCAGTGCATAAAATGAAATATCACCTTTCGCCTTGTCGATCATGTCAGATTTGCTGGTACCTTTCATGGCACCAAAAACACCGTCTTCGATCAATAGCACGCTACTACCTTTGACTGCCAGGCGTATGCATGATTCCAATGCGTTTCTTTCAAAGGGTGATTTGTTAACTGTGTGTAGCATTGCCATATTTTCTTATCCTCACCTAGAAACTTAACACGACGTCCTGTTGATCCAGCAGCTCCGCCAGTTCTTTGGCACTGACGACTTTGATGGAGTCTTTCTCGGCCCAATCATCGTCCTCGTCTTCGTACTTCAACGGGAGCAGGTCATCGATAGTTAGACCACGTGCGTCCAGTGACTCTTTTTCAACATAAATCTTGTTGACGTCATAGTCGCCTAACGCGTTATAGGTGGGAGAGAAATTTTTAACGCCAATGCCTTCGGTCTTCTGGCCTTTGGCCAGTTGATAGACGCCATCATCGAGGAAAGCCAGGCTGACATCCTGATCAAAGGCGGCGCCAATGAGAACCACTTCAAGGGACTCCAGGGCGTAAATGGTGCCGTACGGAGCCTTGCGGTTCAAATACATTAATTTTTTGATTGTGCCTTCTTCACTCATTATCGTCGTTCCTGTTGTTTTTAATCGCCAAAGACCACGAGCCGGTCCGATTGAATGCTAGCTTCGATAAGCTGGCCCAGGCCGGAAATCCGGAAACCATCGGCAATGTTGTTGCCATCTTTGCCGTGGCGTTTGGCTTCATCGGCATCGACAATACCGCGACGCTGAGCAGCCGCCACACACACCACCAGGTCCACATTGTGTTCCTTGGCGAGATCGCTCCACAGGTTAACCAGATTACGGTCATCCTGTGGAGGCGTGGTGAAGCGGGTGCCATTGTTAACACCGTCATGATAAAAGAACACGCGTGTCAATTCATGACCTTTATCAATAGCCGCCTTCGCAAACTGATACGCGCTATCGGCGGCTTCATGAGTGTAGGGGCCTTCATTTACCAGAATTCCAAATTTCATTGATAACCCCTTTAGAACCGGATGTGGGTGGAGGCGTTCAACGTATTACGTGCGCCAATCCAGTTATCAATATGGAATTTGGTAAACGGCAAATCAGTCAATTCAAAGAAACGCGGCCAACCGATCCGTTCAACCCAGTCGCCGACACGTTCCCAATCCTGTGCGTCCTCTTTATATACACGCAGGATCGTCTTGACGATCTCGGCGGCTTCCGGCCAACGGGGCGGGTTGTTGGGTACACCTGCAGCAACCAGTTTATGGAACATGGGTTTGCTGCGCGCGTTGGAGTGTTTACCACCGACCCAGATCGCAAGCTTGGAGTGCTCGGGATCGTTGATTTGCATCGGGGGGCAGGGCGGGAAACAGGCACCGCAACAGATACATTTTTTCTCATCGACTTCCAAACTGGGTTTGCCGTTAACCATGGCCGGACGAATCGCGGCAACCGGGCACCGGGCAACCACCGATGGACGTTCACACACGTTTGCCACCAGGTCATGATTGATCTTGGGTGGTTTGGTGTGTTGCACGTTAATGGCAATGTCACCCTGGCCACCGCAGTTGATCTGGCAGCAGGAGGTGGTGATATGAACCCGGTTAGGCATGGTTTCGTGGGTAAACTCATCATAGAGTTCATCCATCAATGATTTCACAACGCCGGAGGCGTCAGTACCGGGAATGTCACAGTGCAACCATCCCTGGGTGTGGGAAATCATGGTGACGGAAGGACCGGTGCCACCGATGGGATAGCCGGCGTCGGTCAGTGCATCAATTAATGGCTGGACTTTGGATTCTTCCGTAACGGTAATTTCCATGTTACTGCGGATGGTGAACCGCACATAACCGTCTGCGTACTTGTCAATAATGTCGCACAGCAGGTTAATCTCATACGGACCTAACTGGCGCTGGGTTCCAACCCGCACGGTCCACACTTCGTCACCGCTTTTGGATACATGGTGTAATACGCCAGGACGGGGACGGTCATGGTAAGACCAATTGCCATAGTTTTTCAGATAGGCCGGATGCATATATTGAAAACCGTCGGGACATCCGCTTTCAGTAGGGAATCTTGGTTGTGCTGCCTGTTCGCTCATTGTGTAGCCTCCAAATGCTTTACTAAATTTGTCAACTTTTCGCCATGCTATCTAACAACGCCCTCTTGAAGAGGGCGTTGTTGTCGGAGTTATTAGCCGGCAGCTTTTCGTTGTTTCCACTTCTCAGCTTCTTCGTCCCAGGTGTCCGTCCGGACATAGCTGCTAACCCGTGGATTGTTAATCATGTTGGGATCAACCTCGACGCCAACACCTTCGAGGAAGTTAACCAGGCCGATACGGTCGATAGTCTCACCGCAACGCTCGTGTTCCAGCGCGTTTTCAGCCCAGAAGTCGATGGTCTCTTCCGCCAGCTCCTGCAACTTCTCGTAATCTTCTTCGGTTTCCAGCTTCATGAAAGGCACAATGACCGTACCCATGGTGTCACCGATTTTCAGGGTACGCTTACCACCGATCAGTACCGATACGCCTTTGTCATCTCCCGGCGACAATGCCTTGTTCATCACGTTCAGGCAGTGCATGCAGCGTACGCAGTTACGGTTGTCAACGTTCAGGGTGTCATCGTCATTCAGTGACAGGGCATTGGTGGGGCACTTGCTGATCACGCTGTCCACCACGTATTGACGTCCTTTTGCCTGGACGAATTTCTTTACTTCGTCCTGGTCGACTTTCATGTCATCGCGCCAGGTACCGATAACCGCCATGTCTGAACGCTGAATAGAGTTCATGCAGTCATTGGGGCAACCGGATACTTTGAATTTGAATTTGTAGGGCAGGGCGGGGCGATGCATATCGTCGATGAAATTGTTGACCAGCAAGCGATGGATTTTCTGCTCATTGGCGTTGGACTGCTCACAGCGTGCGGCTCCTACACAAGACATCGCGGTCCGTACACAAGGTCCGGCACCACCCAGGTCCCAGCCATATTCGTTGATTTCATCAAAGAAATGCTGGGTGTTTTCAGTGGTTGTACCAATGAACATAATGTTACCGGTTTGGCCGTGGAAAGCGATCAGGCCGGAACCGTATTTGTTCCAGGAATTGGACAACTGACGCAGCATGTCCGTGGTGTAGTGGTTACCCGCAGGTGGTTGTACGCGCAGGGTATGGAATTCTTTGGAGGCCGGAAACATGGCCTTGCCGTCTTCGCCCATCAGCTCGGTAAAGCGTGGAATGATACCGCCACCATAACCGAATACACTGACGGTTCCACCTTTCCAGTAACCCAACCGGGTTTTGTAGGAGTGTTCCAGCTGACCCATCAGGTCAACCATCATGTCATTATCATTTGCCAGACGCTTCAGACCATGCACGAAGCTGGGCCATGGCCCTTTTTCGAGTTCGTCCAGCATGGGGGTGTCGTGAAAAGGTTTGGTGGATTTCTTTTCCGTCGGAACGTACGTACAATGTTTCTCAGGATTCTTTGGTGTTTGCTGTGCCATTACCCGTTCTCCTCGTTTGAACTCGAATTCTGTTTGCAAGCATTTAATGCTGCTAGGTACTACGATTGTGAAAGCAACCTGTCAGTTCAATGTGGCTCAAGTTAAAAACTACGGTCCATACTCACTCCTTGATGGACACATCAAAACTGAAGCTCGGATCTAAAATTTGCGCTTAAGTATAATGAAGAATTGTAAGAAACGCAGTACTTTATGTAACCTGATCTTATGGGTTAGAGCGCTTCAAAAGCAGCTATCCCATTGGTGATATACCCTTAAATCCCTGACTGGATGTAGACGTAAATAACCAACCCTCTAAAATGCGCTCTAAATAGCCACGGTGGTTTTTTGAACGAATGGCAATATTAAGCATCAGGGTACTGCATAAGGTAATCACTGTTGGTAATTAAAGATCATCGTACCTGAAAGGCGCCCATTGCATTTTGGGCTTACTGTCCTCATTTGATAATGCATGGTCAGTTTAAAGCCAGCGACGAATGAAGCTTTATTGATCTGATTAAATTGTCGCCCTGATGAGATTAATGCAGCCAAAGCGTTAAGGCGGCCGTATATTCACGCACTGGGCCCAGAGTATATTAAGAAACATTAATATAGTAAAATACTGAGGGCGGTTTGTGGGTGCGTGGTAATTGATTGAATTTAAAACAGATTAATTGAAAGGTTTGTTAATGAGCCATGAGTGTTCTCGATCCTCATCCTGCATACACCTCACCTGAAACGCTCGGGCAAGCCATGTCGCCATTTATTCTGACCAACCCGCTGCAATATGAAGCCTGGCGCGATGCCAAGCTGGCAGGTTATCCCCGCCGCCTCGAAGATTTGATCGTTAAAGTTGACGATATCAATGAGCTTTCGGCAAACGAACACCACGCGCTGCTGGACCTTTGCCGGAAAACCAACATGGCCATATATCAAAGCGCACAGCCATTGGCGTCGAAAAACCAGTTGCGGGAAGTATGCGCGTCATTCGGATTGATGCATCTGGACAAAAATCTTTATGCCGATGAGGAGGCCATTTCCGCACTGCATGTTTCCGAACAAAAGCGCCAGTTCGAATATATTCCCTACAGTGACAAAGCCATTCGCTGGCATACCGACGGTTACTATAATTCGCCGGAGCGCAAAATTCGCGCTATGGTATTGCACTGCGAAAACCCTGCTCATCACGGTGGTGGCAATTTGTTGCTCGACCATGAAATCGTTTACATTTTGATGCGAGATGAAAATCCGGCATATATCGAGGCACTCATGCAGGACGATGCCATGACGATACCGGCCAACGTGGAGCAGGGCGTGGAAATTCGGCCGGAACAATCGGGACCGGTTTTTTCCGTGGATGCCGCCAGTGGTGACTTGCACATGCGCTATACGGCGCGCACCAAATCCATTGAATGGAAAGATGATCCGGGCGTCAAACAGGCAGTGGCCTTCCTGGAACAGTTACTGGCTTCGGATTTGCCTTATATTTTTGAATATCGTTTGCAGGCTAATGAAGGTGTCCTGTCCAACAACGTATTGCACGGTCGTACCCGGTTTGAAGACGGCGACAGTGATGCAGGCAAGCGCCTGATGTATCGTGCCCGTTACTATGACCGTATAGCAGGCACCGGCATCAACGACCATTAATCAGGGAAACCATTATGCTTTATTTAAGTGAACTCATGATTCAAAACCCGCAGCTCGAATCCTTTGATGATTTACTGGCGGTGATTGAACAACGCAAGGATGAAGCCATTCATTTAAAGATCGATATCAAGCCCAACTATCCGGATACACCCGCGGACTGGGAAGACAAAGTGGAAGGGGCTTTTTCCGGCGTTTATTCGGTCATGGGTCCCAAGATTTACAAAACCGAAGATGACTTCTGAGATTGATAAATTCAAAACCTGGACCAGACAAAAAGCGAGTTTATGAAATATATTGATAACAATACGGGAACAATGGACGCGGACAGCGGTGAAGATGCGGAAATTTCACTGGAGAAAATCAAGCACCAGCTTGCCGCCGCGCAGGAGGAGCTGAAAAACCTGCCGGAAACCGCCCATCCGCTGCAACGTATCGAACTGCAAATCAAGATTGCAGGCACGCTCGTCGACCTGCATCAGGG
>JASFMT010000147.1:0-8078 GCA_050117455.1 Gammaproteobacteria bacterium
GCCTCACAATGTTCGGCATTTATCGGCCTTAATCCCGTGTACTATGAATCTGGAACCAGTGTGCGGAGTCGATCACACATATCGAAAACTGGAAATGCAAAACTTCGGGCGAAGCTTTATATGGCGGCGGTCGTTGCGATACAGCACAACCCAGATATTAAACAACAATACCAACGTTTACTCAAAAATGGAAAATCAAAAATGTCAGCGCTTTGCGCCGCGATGCGCAAACTTGTACAGATTTGTTTTGGTGTTATAAAACACCAAACCACCTATCAACCACAAACCTGAATTCTAGGGTTGTGATTGAATGAGGAAGATGGTATCTACGCCTACGCCGCTATCGTTCACAACACCTTTTGCAAGGCCACAAGGAAACGTTCGTTCTCTTCCGGTAAGCCGATGGTGACGCGAATGTGGTTGGGCATGTCGTAATTGGCAACGGGCCGCACGATCACGCCTTCGCGTAACAGGTCATCATACACGGTTGCGCTGTCCTTGCCGACATCGATGCTTAGAAAATTGGCTACTGACGGGATGTATTCAAGGCCCAGCCGGTCCGCTCCTTCGATCAACTGTTGCATGCCCGTGGCATTCAAGGTAATGCTCTCTTCCAGATATTGTTTGTCACCCAGGGCAGCGGTGGCGGCAACCAGCCCCATATGATTAACATTAAAAGGTTGCCGAACACGGTTCAGCAGATCGGCAATATCGGGATGGGAAATACCGTAACCCACCCTCAGTGCGGCCAGGCCATAGGCCTTGGAAAAGGTGCGCGTTACCACCAGGTTGGGAAATTCAGCTAACCACTGCGTTGCGTTGGGGTAACCATCCGCTTTCATCCGCGGATCATTGGCGTATTCAAAGTAGGCTTCGTCCACCACCACGATGACATGATCCGGCACCGCTGCAATAAAAGCTTTCAATGTATCGCCATCCACCCAGGTACCGGTGGGGTTGTTGGGATTGGCGATAAACACCACCCGGGTGCGCTCATTGATAGCGGCTTTCATGGCATCCAGGTCGTGCCCCCAGTTTTTGGCGGGGGTTACCACCGCTTTGGCATTGACGGCCTGGGTCACCAGCGGATAAACCGCAAAGGCGTGTTGCGAGAACACCACTTCGTTCTCGGCGGTCACGAAAGCGCGGGCGATGAATTCCAGGATGTCATTGGAACCGTTGCCCAACGTGACCTGATTCATGGCAACATCAAACTTTTGCGCGATGGTCTGCTTCAGTTCAAAACCGTTGCCATCGGGATAACGGGCCAGCTCTACAAATTCCGATTGCATGGCCTGCAACGCCAGAGGACTGGGACCCAGGGGATTTTCGTTGGACGCCAGTTTAATAATATCCTTAACACCATACTCGCGCTTCAGCTCATCAATGGGTTTGCCCGGCTGGTAAGGCTGCAAACCTTTCAGGCCGGGTGCCGCGAGATGTAAAAATTTGTTTTCAGCCATAATGTCCTCAGCTTTAGCAACTCGATTTGAATGGCGGGGCTACATGACGGCTTTGGGATAAGAACCCAGCACTTTCAACACCGCGGCTTCCTGCTCCAGCTCGTTTAACGCCTTGGCCACCTGGCCATCGCTCTTGTGGCCTTCAATATCAATAAAGAACACATAATCCCACATGGTGGTCCGCGACGGCCGCGACTCAATTCGGGACATGGAAATATTGTTGTTGGCAAAGGGTTGTAACAGGCGATGCAGGGCACCGGGCTTATTCATGGCGGACACCAACAAGGAGGTTTTGTCAGAACCGGATGCCGGGGTATCGTGCCGGCCAATAATAAGAAAGCGCGTGGTATTGTCCGGCCAGTCCTCGATATTGGCGTAAAGAATGTTTAACTCGTAAAGACTGGCGGCAATATCACTGGCAATGGCGACGGCACCCGCCTCGGCTTTTGCCATTTGAGCCGCCGCGGCATTACTGCTCACGGCCACTCGCTCTATACCGGACAAATGCTGGTCCAGCCATTCGCGGCATTGCGCCAGTGATTGTTGATGGGAATAAACCCGGGTGACCTTGCTGATATCTTCCACGGACCCCATGAGGTTGTGGTGCACGCGCAATTCCACTTCGCCGCAGATTTTTAACGACGAGTTCATGAAGCGGTCGAGAGTATGATTAATCACGCCTTCGGTGGAATTCTCAACGGGGACCACACCGTAATGGGCCGCCCCGGACTCCACTTCCCGAAACACATCGTCAATGGCTCCCAACGGCAGGGTATTCACCGAATGACCGAAGTGTTTCAACGCCGCGGCCTGGGTAAACGTGCCTTCCGGCCCCAGGTAGGCGATACTCATGGGCATTTCCAGCGCCAGGCAGACGGACATGATCTCCCGGAACAGGCGTGCCATTTCTTCACCGGGAATGGGGCCTTTATTGCGCGCTAAAACTTCCCGCAATACCTGCGCTTCCCGTTCCGGCCGGTAAAATGCGATATCCTGTCCCGACGATTCCTTGAGTTCGGCGACCTCCGTGGCAATTTCGCCGCGCTCACTGATCAGTTCCTGGATTTGTTGATCCAGTTTATCAATACGTTCGCGCAGCTTTTGCAGTTTCTTGTCGTCAGCCATGAGTTACAACCAGTTCGGAGGCGCCCTTTGCTTTTGCTAGTAATCAATACCGGTCGCTTGCCAGCTACACCCAGTCATTGCAGGTACGAATGGCCAGCACACCGTCAATTTGCGCGATCTCCTTGATGACGGATTCCGGCACCGGTTTATCCACGTCCGTCAGCGTATAGGCCAGTTCGCCCTTGGAACGGTTTAACATGTCCAGAATATTAAGCCCGGCGTTCGCCATGGTTGTTGAAATCTGTCCCACCATGTTGGGCACATTGGAGTTCACGATACCCACCCGGCAACCTTCCGTATGCGGCATAATGACTTCCGGAAAATTGACGGAATTTCTAATATTACCGTGCTCGAGGTAATCACGCACCTGCTCCGCCACCATCACGGCGCAATTGTCTTCCGCTTCAATGGTGGAAGCACCGAGGTGTGGCAATGTAATCACCCGGTCGTGATTTTTCAGCAGGTTACTGGGAAAGTCACAGACATAAGCATAGATATGTTTTTCCGTGATGGCTTGCGATACAGCGTTGTCATCAATGATACCGGCGCGCGCGAAGTTTAAAATCACCGAACCCTTTTTCATTAGCCGTAGCCGGTCAGCGTTGATCATGTTGCGGGTGCTGTCCACCAGCGGCACATGGAAGGTCACGTAATCCACCTGTGATAACAGGTCGTCGATCCCTTTGGCTTTTTCAACATCCGACGATAACTGCCAGGCACCTTCCACGGTGATACCGGGATCATAACCGACGACTTTCATGCCCATCGATAACGCAGTATTGGCCACCTCGCGCCCGATAGCGCCCAGGCCCACCACGCCCAGGGTGCGCCCCGGCAACTCAAAACCTTTGAAGTTTTTCTTGCCGGCTTCCACTTCCTTGTTAATCGCCTCGTCGCTGCCTTCCAGCTGCCGGGCAAAATCCCATGCCTGGCAAATGTTACGGGATGCCAGCAACATGCCGGCAATCACCAGTTCCTTAACGGCATTGGCGTTGGCGCCTGGCGCGTTGAACACGGGAATACCCATCGCGCTGAGTTTCTCCACCGGAATGTTGTTGACACCGGCGCCGGCGCGGCCCACCGCTTTCAGGTTCGCCGGGATTTCCATGTCATGCATTTTGAAGGAACGCAGCAAAATGGCGTCGGGATGCTGGATTTCCGAGGCAATTTCGTACTTGTCCCGCGGCAGGCGGTCAAGCCCTTTCACGGAAAGGTTATTGAGGGTCAAAATTTTATACATATTCAATCCTTGTTGTGTTGCAGTTTGGTTCAGGCGTTGCGCTTTTCAAAATCCACCATAAACGAGATCAACACATCGATACCTTCTTCGGGCATGGCGTTATAAATACTGGCACGCATACCGCCCACGGAGCGATGGCCTTTCAAAGTCACCAGGCCGTATTCCTTGGCTTCTTTGAGAAAAGTCTCATCGAGGTCGGAATTGGCCAGGGTAAAAGGCACGTTCATCCAGGATCGGGAGTTCTTCTCCACCGGGTTTTGATAAAAGGATGAGTTATCGATGGCGGCATACAGTTTGTCCGCCTTGCGCTTGTTGATCTCGGCCATGGCTTGCAGGCCGCCTTTGTCCTTGATCCATTGAAACACCAGCCCGGCCATGTACCAGCCGTACGTAGGCGGCGTGTTATACATGGAGTCACTCTCGGCGTAAGTTTTATAGTCCAGCATGGCGGGCACGTTGTCGGCGGCCTTGCCGATCAGGTCGTCGCGGATAATCACCACGGTTAACCCGGCGGGCCCAATGTTTTTCTGCGCGCCGGCGTAAATGATACCGAAGCGGCTGACATCGATGGGACGCGATAAAATCGTGGATGACAAATCCGCCACCAGGGGCACGTCACCGGTTTCGGGAATATAGGGAAACTCCACGCCACCAATGGTTTCGTTGGGCGTGTAATGCACATACGCCGCATCGCTACTCAGTTTCAGTTCCGACTGTTCCGGCGCGCGGGTAAAGTTGCCCTCTTCGGTGGTGGCCGCAATGTTCACGTCAGCAAAGCGTTTGGCTTCGGCAATCGCTTTTTTGGACCACGAACCGGTATTGATGTAATCCGCCCTGGCATTGCCGGCCGCCAGGTTCAACGGCACCATGGCGAATTGCATGGAAGCCCCGCCCTGCAGAAACAACACCTTGTAGTTGTCCGGTATGGCCATAATTTCGCGCAAGTCCGCTTCGGCCTTTTCAGCAATGGAAACAAATTCCTTACCGCGGTGACTCATTTCCATTACCGACATACCGGTACCTTGCCAGTCCAGTAATTCTTCCCTGGCTTGCAGTAACACTTCCGCCGGAATAACGGCGGGGCCTGCACTGAAGTTATAAACTCGTGTCATGAGAATCACCTCTGATTGTTTAATATGAAAAACGTTTCAGACTGTCACATTGATCGGGGTTCAATACTTTTATGAGTATTGTAGCCCGCAACCTGTGACCCGTAGATAATGCAGCGCCTGAGGCTTATTCCGCCCCTTCGACTTCGTCGGGCTGCTCTTCGACAATACGTTCGATGCCCGCCAGTTTTTCGCCCTTGCTCAGACCGATCAAGCGTACCCCCTGGGTATTGCGGCCCAGAATGGAAATTTCGTCGACCCGGGTGCGCACCAGCGTACCGCCGTTGGTAATAAGCATGATTTCATCGTCATCGCTAACCCAGGAAGCGCCCACCACGTCACCGTTGCGTTCGTTCACCTGAATGGATACCACGCCCTGCCCACCCCGGCCATGCACGGGATAGTTCTCCAGCAAGGTGCGCTTGCCGTAGCCGTTAGCCGTTGCGGTCAACACGCAACCACCGCTGGTTTCATCAGCGGTGATCAGTGAAATAACGCTTTGCCCTTCCGCCATTTTGATGCCGCGCACGCCACTGGCGTTACGGCCCATGGGACGCACATTGTTTTCGTTAAAGCGAATCACTTTGCCGGCACTGCTGAATAACAATACGTCCTTCTTGCCATCGGTAAGGTTAACACCCACCAGGCGATTACCATCGCGAAGGTCAATGGCGATGATGCCACTGGAACGGGGCCGGGAAAAATCTTTCAGCGGTGTTTTCTTCACCGTGCCGTTGGCGGTGGCAAAGAAAATATATTCGCCTTCTTTATATTCCTTGACAGGCAACACGGCGGTAATGCGTTCTTCAGGGTCCAGCGGTAACAGGTTCACGATGGGCTTGCCGCGCGCGGCACGCCCGGCTTGCGGCAGCTCGAATACTTTTTTCCAGTAAACCTTGCCGAAACTGGAGAAACACAGGATGGTATCGTGGGTATTGGCGATAAACAGCTTGTCCACAAAATCCGTGTCTTTCATGGCGGTGGCGGATTTGCCCCGCCCGCCGCGGCGTTGTGCCCGGTAATCGGTAAGCGGTTGCGCCTTGGCGTAACCCTCATGAGACAGTGTCACCACCACGTCTTCCTCACCGATGAGGTCTTCCATACTGAGATCGACATGGGTCTCATTGATCTCGGTACGGCGCTTGTCGCCATAACGCTCTTTGATATCCAGCAATTCATCGCGGATCACCTGCATCAGGCGCGTTTCGTCGGCGAGAATTTCGAGCAGATCACCAATGGTCTCCAACAGCTCCTTGTATTCCTCAATGATCTTTTCCTGTTCCAGGCCGGTTAAACGATGCAGGCGTAAATCAAGAATCGCCTGGGCCTGGGCGTCACTTAACCGATAGCCTTTATCTGTCAGGCCAAACTCTTCACCCAGACCATCGGGCCTTGATGCCTGAGCGCCGGCCCGTTCCAGCATGTCGATAACGACGCCCGGCTCCCACACGTTATCCAGCAAGCCCTGTTTGGCTTCGGCGGGATTGGCCGCCGCCTTGATCAACGCAATGATGGGATCGATGTTGGCCAGTGCGACAGCCAAACCTTCCAGGGTATGGGCTCGTTCGCGGGCCTTGCGCAGTTCGAACACCGTGCGGCGAGTAACCACTTCACGGCGATGATTAATGAACGCGGAGATAATCTGTTTCAGGTTCAACAGGCGCGGCTGGCCATCAACCAGCGCCACCATGTTAATGCCGAACACCGACTGCATCGATGTCAGGTTATAAAGGTTGTTCATCAGCACTTCGGCTACTTCACCACGGCGCAACTCGATGACGATACGCATGCCGTCCTTATCGGATTCGTCGCGCAGTTCCGAAATACCGTCGATCTTTTTGTCCTTTACCAGCTCGGCGATTTTTTCAATCAGGCGCGCTTTATTAATCTGGTAAGGCAGTTCGGTAACCACGATGCGCTGCCTGCCGTTGGACTCGTCTTCAATATGGGTCCTGGCACGCACATAAATCCGGCCGCGGCCGGTACGGTAGGCCTGCATAATGCCCTGGGTACCGTTAATGATGCCGGCGGTAGGAAAATCGGGACCGGGAATATGTTCCATCAAGCCGCGCACGTCGATGTTTTGATCATCGATATAGGCAATGCAGGCATTGATGACTTCGGTGAGATTATGGGGCGGGATGTTGGTGGCCATCCCCACCGCGATACCCGATGAACCGTTAATGAGCAGCGACGGTAACTTGGACGGGAAAACGGCCGGTTCGCGCTCTGATTCATCGTAGTTGAGAACGAAGTTGACGGTTTCCTTGTCGATATCGGCCAGCAGCTCATGGGCGATACGCGCCATGCGCACTTCGGTGTAACGCATGGCGGCGGCGGCATCACCGTCCACCGAACCAAAGTTACCCTGGCCGTCCACCAGCATGTAGCGCAATGAAAACGGTTGCGCCATGCGCACAATGGTGTCGTACACCGCCGTGTCGCCATGGGGATGGTATTTACCGATAACATCCCCCACGATACGGGCGGATTTTTTGTAGGGCTTGTTCCAGTCGTTGCCGAGCTCACTCATGGCATACAAGACACGCCGGTGTACCGGTTTCATGCCGTCTCGCACGTCGGGTAAAGCCCGCCCCACGATGACGCTCATGGCGTAGTCGAGGTACGACTGCTTCATTTCGTCTTCAATGTCGATTTGAAGAACTTCTTTTGCGAAATCTACCATTTGGAGTTTTTAAAGTTGTTATCGAAACTATTGGATGGAATGGGTTGCTTTGGTTGATTATTAATCAATCTGTGTCCTTATCACCAAAGGATTTATTATTCAGGCCGATTTATCCGCCGGATTATAACATATGAGTCCTACCTACTGCATCTAATAAAAAGGCGGGGAGAACGGGTTTATGAGCGTCTCAATTGAATTCAGCGAGAGCTATTGCGTGTTTTTTAACGTGGCCATCATTGTATCGATAGTCGGATTGGTGACTGTACCCTGCTCGGTCACGATCACATCCACCAGCGATGCGGGCGTCACGTCAAAGGCGGGGTTCCATGCCCCGGCGTTTTCCGGGCTGACCGGATGTCCGTGGAATGACAACACCTCATCGACCGGCCGCTGCTCAATGGGTATCGATGCGCCGTTGTCGAGCGACCAGTCGATGGTCGAGGTGGGCGCCACCA
>JASFMT010000148.1:0-8050 GCA_050117455.1 Gammaproteobacteria bacterium
AAACAGCTGCCCGGCATAGTAAACCACGGCAAAAACACCGGCGTACACCACGCCAATTATCAGCGTTTTTATGACGATGGTTACCAGGCACGACTTTAACAGCGGAATAAGATTGTTGGGTCGTATACGCTCTATACCCTGCAGGTGAGGAAAAACGATTTTAAAATTGAGTATGATGAAATAGCCCCATAGCATTCCCCCCGCACCGGTTAACACCCAGTGAAACCCATCAAACAGGTTAAACAGCATGGTGGGGATATTATCGTCTGCGCTATCCACCAGCATATACTGGTAGCCAATAACCGATAACCCAACTATCAAAAATGGATAAAACCACCGAAAGATGACTTTGACCCGTTCTGGGTGTTTTCGAGGCTTACCGAACAATGACAAAACATAGGGAAAAGCGGTAAACAATGCTAGAAAAATTAGAAAGGCATTTTTCAACTGCGTGTTTGAACTCACCTGGACCGGTTGAGTAGATTCTTCGCCAACGCCACCATCCGCGAATTCAAGGTATTTGCGCCTGTCGAGGATACCGCCCTTTTCCAGAAAGGGTTTAAAGGCATTAAACGCACCCATGCGTATTTCAAGTAAACTTGATCCACTGCCAATATCAATGGACCCTGTTTTCACCAAAACTTTATTTTGAATATCGTAAATCTCGTAGTCTATGTCGGATTTATCTACCGTTCCCAACATCAGCGCATCGACGTTTCGGCTTTTGTAAACCTCTACGATACAATTTACCTGGCGATTTTTGCATTTCTTTTCATTAGCGACATCTTTTTTAATCGGTACTACCTTTTCATAGCCCGACAAGTCGTTATAGATATTTTGTTCCAACGCATTGACAACCCAGAGTTCCTGATCGTCTATCGCGGTTAAACTGACTACAAATTTTCCCCTGACAATATTTTCTTCCGCAAAGAGATTGTCTCCCGTTAGGGTCAATAGCAGGGAAAAAACAACTAATTGAACAAGACGATTCAATGTTTGGAGTTTCTTTCGATCAGGGTTAAAGGAAATATCCGATAAAATTCGACAGTAAACATAAAAAGCATTGTTTGACTTCGTCACGTTAACTAGCCAATTTTCGTCAGTAGGAAGAAACAAGCAGACAGAATGTAAATAAACCGTCGGGGTTTACAGCCAGCCAGGCGTGCACCTGAAATTAGCGCTTCGAAGGTACCAAGCAATAAGTGAACCAAGGATAAACAAAAAAAGTACGGAATACATTACCCTGTTAATTTAAAATCGCTGTAACAGCTATAAATTATACGACAGGCAACCACATTTGATCGTTCAGTATACAATTCCGCGCTCTCGCTGGCCTTCCGGCAAGCCTCTTTCCAGGCCCGCACCTGACCATGCATACCTGCCTCTCACAATACTGTTAACTCAATTCCACCTCGACATTATGTTCCCGGCGATCGTCAACAAGGGGGATCACATCTTCCACCACGCTACCATCCAGCATTATGCGGCTCACTTGCTCTGACTTTTCACCGACGCGCTTGATGGTAATGTGATAGACCGTTTCGCGATAGCGATAGTGAATGATGAATGACTGCCAATGATCGGGCACGCATGGTGTGATACGCAGTTGGTCAACTTCCAGTTGCAGACCCAGCAATGTCTCCACGGTCAGCCGGTACATCCAGCCGGCCGCCCCGGTGTACCAGGTCCAGCCACCGCGGCCTGTGTGTGGCGACGCGCCGTATATATCCGCGCACATCACATAGGGCTCAACTTTGTAGCGTTCTATCTCTTCAGACTCACTACCGTGATTAATGGGATTGAGCATGGCGAATAATTCCCAGGCACGTTCCTTGTCACCCAACATGGCAAATGCTGTTGTGGTCCAGATGGCAGCATGAGTATATTGACCACCGTTCTCACGCACACCAGGCACGTATCCTTTTATGTAACCGGGTTCAAGGTCTGATTTGTCGAACGGCGGATCGAGCAACTGGATTAACTGCGCATCGCGCCTCACCAGGCGTTTATCCACTGCTACCATTGCCTGGTGTGCGCGCTTACTATCACCGCCACCGGAAATAACTGCCCAACTCTGACTAATCGAATCAATTTGGCATTCGTCATTGTCGGACGAACCCAGGGGTGTACCATCATCGAAGTAAGCACGCCGATACCAGGCGCCGTCCCAGGCATGGGCTTCAATATTGGCGCGCAACTGGTCTGCCTGTTTAGCGCAAACATCGGCGAAAGCTTCATCGTTTCGACGACGCGCCAGATCTGCAAACTGCTGCAGATTCTGGTACAGGAACCACGCCAGCCAGACACTTTCGCCCTTGCCGTCACGACCGATAAGATTCATACCATCGTTCCAGTCGCCGCAGCCAATCAGCGGTAATTGATGTTCGCCAAAACGCAGGCCATGCTTGATGGCGCGCACGCAGTGCTCATAGAGACTTGCCGCTTCGGTCGAACGTTGCGGATGGTCGTAGTAAGCCTCCTCTTCTGCATTCAACTCGCGGCCTTCCAGGAAATGTACTTGCTCGTCGAGCACTCCCGTATCGCCGGTTGCCTGCACATAACGACAGGTTGCATATGGTAGCCATAAATAGTCATCAGAGAAATGAGTACGCACGCCCTGTCCGTTAGGTGGATGCCACCAGTGTTGCACGTCACCCTGAAGAAACTGGCGTTCGGCGCAACGGATCAACTGCTCGCGGGCAAGCCATGGCGTCGCATGGATCAACGCCATGGTGTCCTGTAGCTGATCACGAAAACCATAGGCGCCGCCGGACTGATAATAACCGCTGCGTCCCCAAAGGCGGCACGACAGTGTTTGGTAAAGCAACCAACCGTTGGCGAGTACATTCAGCGCCTGGTCAGGTGTTTCCACATACACCGCACCCAGCGTGTGGTTCCAGTATTCCCACACCGATTCCAGTGCCTGCCGCGCGCCCGCGGTTCCACAGTATTGCTGGACAATATGTTGAGCCTGGTCGGTGTTAGCAGCCGCGCCGAATACAAACACGATCTCGCGCTCTTGCCCGTCTGCCAGTTCGATCTGGGTCTGTAGCGCGGCACACGGATCAAGGCCCGCACCTGTCTTCCCCGACAAGTGCGTACGCTGCAACGCAGCCGGATTAGCCAGCGATCCATTACGGCCAATGAACTCGGTACGATTGCCAGTTACCGTACGCGCGGACTCGCTAACCTGAACAAATACGACTCTATCAGCCCACTCTCGACCATAGGCATTACGCGCAAACAACGCCCCTCTGTGAGGATCAATTTCGGTTACAACGTGCATCATGTTGGCATGCCGCCATTCACCAAGCACCAGTTCCCAATACCCCGTCAGCGATAATCGACGTGGACGTCCCGAATGATTGCGCAGCTTAATCACAGTAAATTTTACCGGCGCATCCATCGCAACATAGGTATACAGCTCCGAGGCAATACCAGCTTCGTAATGTTCGAAAACGCTATAGCCAAACCCATGCCGGCATACATATCCTGACTGGCCACGCGCGGGCAACGGTGTCGGCGACCAGAATACACCCGTATCTTCGTCCCGAATATAAAGCGCCTCGCCGCTACTATCGCTCAATGAATCATTGTGAAAAGGTGTTAAGCGATACTCGTGGGCATTGTCTACCCAGGTGTATGCACCTCCGCTTTCGCTTACGACCGTACCAATGTGCGCACTGGCGATCACATTCACCCAGGGCGCCGGGGTGCTCTGACCTGGCTCCAGGGTGATGACGTATTCGCGCCCGTCCGGCGTGAATCCTCCCAGCCCGTTGCAGAAAATGCGTTCGTGATCTGGCAATGGTCGAGCCTGCTCTGCCACAGCCTGCTGCGCCGGGGCAATACGACTCGGCAGGCGCTCTGCCGGTACGCGACGCTGTACCTGCTCAGCTAATGTCTCGGCAGTATCGGTCAACACGACGCGAGCCACCGTCTGGAACAATACCCGGTCTTCTTCGGAAAGTTCATCGGCACGCCGTACAAAAATACCGCCCGGCCTGTCGATAACATGTGCTTCGGGGCCCGAATTGATCATTCCCATGATTCTGTCCTGTAGAACCGCCCGGTATCCCGAGAAATCCTCGTTCAGAATCACCAGATCAACGATCAATCCCTTCATGCGCCAGTAGGCATGTGCTTGCAGCACTTGCTTCACCAATTCGATGCGGTTCAGGTCGCCGATGCGTACCAGGACAATAGGCAGATCGCCCGAGATGGCAAAGCGCCATAAACCGGACTGACCAAGCTGGTTGCGCGCAATGACGCTGGGCGCAGCGCGGCGCCTGACATGACTATGAATGACAGAAGTCGCCAGGCGACCATAGACCTGCGCATCGGCTTCGGTAGCATTGATATGGCGCAATACCTCCTGACTTTGGAACCATGCCATTTCAAAAGCACGTTCGACAAAGTGACGGTCACAATATTTGTCAAGCAAGGCCAACGCTTCCTCGCGTGTATCTGCAACACCGGAGATGATCTGCACGACTGCCGACTCGTCAGCTGACAAGGTAATCGTGCGACGAATCGCCACGATGGGATCGAGTACCGGGCCATCCGTATTTGATAGAGGTTGTGACTTTAGTTGCGACTCAAGTTGCGACAATGGTTTAACTAATTCTTTCGATAAGCCGGAAGCGTTATTACTATGTCCCAGAACCACCGGATTCGCCGCCGTTCGACCCCGGCCGATGAATTGCGCACGATCAGTCTCAAACGATGGCTCGTCACTCACAGCACCCGGCGCCACCAGCAAATGAAACATCCACGGTACCTGTTCCCCCGGCATGCGCCGTCGACGCGTGCACAAAATGGCTTGCCGGTCGGGAAGAATTTCAGTATGCACAAACAGATTGCTGAATGCACGATGGGCCAGGTCGGCATGTAACGGTGCAAGCACGACTTCGCCGTAACTCGTTATTTCGATATGACGAGTTCGGGACGACAGGTTGGCCAGGGTAACGCGGCGTATCTCCACATCGTCTTCTGCCGAGACACTAATCTCAGTATGAGTTTCGATGGACTGGTCACGGCGCCGATACTCGGCGCGCGCTTGCACAAAGATCGCTTCATAGTGATCGGCCTTGCATAATGTCGGTTGATACGTTGTTGACCAATAACGCCCCGAGTCAACGTCACGCAAATAAATGAATGTACCCCAGCTATCACATGTACCGTCCTCACGCCAGCGGGTCACTGCTAAATCGCGCCATCGGCTGTAACCACCGCCGGCATGCGTGGCCATCACGTGGTAACGACCATTGGACAACAGGTGAACTTCAGGTAGCGGCGTGTTCGGATCGGTAAACACGCGCATCATTTCGCGCCCTTCCGTCACAGCAGGCCGCGCGGAGGCACTCACTTCGGCTGCGTGGGGATGCAGTGTTGCTCCCTTTTTCGGTACGCGTTCCTGCAGCAACAATTCCGTCGCACGCACCAATGGATCGGACATGAATCGACGCTGCATCGGCCGGTCGAGTAGCACGTGCGCCAGTGACAATAAACTCATGCCCTGGTGATGCGCCATGAATGTTCGCACGATCGCGTGGTTCATGCCTGGTAGTACTCGAGAAGGCGTGTAATCGATCGCCTCATACAGGCCGTAGTCACCCAGAAAACCATCGGCGGTCAACAGCTGCAAATTACGACACGCTTCGCGCGGCATCACTGTTAACGCCAGCGCGCTGGCATAGGGTGCAATGACCAGGTCATCGCTCAGTCCGCGTTTAAAACCCAGGCCGGGCACACCGAACGCACGGTATTGATAGACCTGATGCATATCAGTGGCGTTATAGCAGGATTCGGAAATACCCCAGGGTACACCGCGTTGTCGGCCGTATTCAATCTGCCGGGATACGGCAGCTTTACAGGTTTGCTCCAATAAGGTGTTGGCATAACTGGGCATGATCAACTGCGGCATAAGGTACTCAAACATCGAGCCACTCCACGAGATCAAACTCACATCACCACCATGACTTGTCAGTAAACGACCGAGCAGGAACCAATGCTTCTGTGGCACTTGTTCCTGCGCAATGAGCAGAAAACTGGCCAGTCGCGCTTCTGATGCAAGCAAATCATAACAGGATGGATCCCGTCGTCGTTCGCCAACATCATAACCAATGCTCAGTAAGCCTTGCGCTGAATCGTAGAGAAACTCAAAATCCATCGCGGCGGTTTCGTGACAACGATCGATCAAGTCATCGATCACACGAAGACGTTCAGCTGCGTTTTTTTGACTGGCAACTAACAATGCTGGATCAACGCCATTCACTGTGAAGCCTTCTTTGACCAGTTGCGCCAGAGTGGGAATCAAAGGAATTTGCTGCGTTTCCGGCACCAACCATCTCAGGTCATCCCGAACTGCCCGGACTTGCTGATCGAAGGCCTGCGCCCAGTAATAGAGTTCGCCATTGATATCAATATCAACTTCCGCAGTCAAACAGGCAAGCAGCGCCCCACTCGCTTGCTGAATTTCTTCCAGCGCGCTATTAGCTACAGCCAGTGTTTGTTTTTGTTGTTGAAGGTGAGGGTGTAGATCAGAGGGAGGTTGAGTCTGCTTTTCGGTTGCATATTCAGGCATTGTCATTGAGCGCAATGTCTGTTGCAGCAACTTTACTTGCTTCGCTATATCCGGTGCGGGTGACGAAGGCAGATGTTCGCCAAGTTCCTGTAAAGTATCGTCCAGCCCCTGAAAGGCACGCGTCGCCAATACCGGTTGATGTTTCAACTCTTCCAGTCCCGCCTGCAAGGTGAGTAAACTACCTGCCAGGTTGCCACTATCCACCGAAGAAACGTATTGCGGACGAAGCGGTTGCAACGAGTGCGTGTCATACCAGTTGTAAAAATGGCCACGATAGCGTTCCAGCTTTTCCATCGCGGCTAACGTGTTCTCAGTACGGTGCAGAAATTCTGCCGCGCAAATGTAACCGAAATCGTAGGCCGCCTGGTTCGCCAACAACGCCATACCGATGTTGGTGGGCGACGTCCGCGAGGCGACGGTAGGGACCGGGTGTTCCTGGTAATTATCAGGAGGTAACCAGTTGTCCTGTGGGCCTACGAATTCGGCAAAGAAACGCCATGTTCGTCGCGCCAGTGCGCGCAGGAATTTCTGTTGATCAATCGTCAGATCCGGTGCCAGCGATCGCAGTGGCTTGCTGATCCACCAGCCAACGAGCGGTGATGCCAGCCAGAGCAACAAAACCGGCACATACATATATAAGTTGTAAGACTCGGTTGACATCATTTGCCACTGTGCACCCGCCATATTCTCGACAAAAGTCTGAATAAGAATCAGAGCGAGTAAAAGCGACACAACTGGCGCTATCCACATTTCCTTAAAAAAATCGGCCAGCGAACGGCATGCGTTACGACTTGCATAGGATCGAAGTTGCCAGAGCAACAAGCCGCGTCGTGTAAACAGCATGCGAACACCCGAACGCAGAATCGCATCCAGACAAATCAACGTGTCGTAAGGCAGAAAAACCAGGGTAAGCAACATGAGTACTAGCGAGTGACCCACGGATTTACTGGTCATGATCAAGTGCACCAACCAGTTACGTTCTTCCGGCTTACGGATAAATTCAATCGCGGCTCCCAGCAAGGTGGGCACGAACACCACACTTGCTACCAGCAGGGTCCACAACCACCCTGGTCCCGGACCAAATAACCAACCACCTGCCAACAAGGCAAATAAGGCCGGCGCTACCAGGCTGCGTCGCAGGTTGTCGAATATTTTCCACACGGACAAGGCGCTGAGTGGGTTTGGCAGATCTGCTGTCTTTGATTTATCGACAGCAGGCGATCCATTTGGCTCGATCGGCCCATTTTCAGTCGACTTATATATAGTCGGTCCTGGCACACGCGAAAGCAACCAGCCGGCAAGTTGCCAGTCACCGCGTATCCACCGATGTCGCCGGCTGGCTTCTATAGCATAACTGGAAGGATGTTCTTCAATAAAGTCGACATCAGTCACCAGTGCCGAACGTGCATAACCGCTTTCCAACAAGTCGTGACTAAGAATAAGGTTTTCCGGAAAACGTCCATC
>JASFMT010000149.1:0-8049 GCA_050117455.1 Gammaproteobacteria bacterium
TGACCATTCTGGCTGTTGGCCTGTACGGTAAAGTGCTGCCAAACCAGAACGGGGCACCTGTTCGTTTAGTGGTACCGTGGAAATATGGCTTCAAAAACATTAAGTCCATTGTGCGGATTCGCTTTACGGAGCAACAACCGAAAACTACGTGGAACATGGCCGGACCACAGGAATACGGTTTTTACGCCAACGTTAATCCCAGCGTGGATCATCCGCGCTGGAGCCAGGCGAAGGAACGGCGTATTGGCGATTTCTTTAAACGGGAAACATTAATGTTTAATGGTTATGCCGATGAAGTGGCCAGTCTTTATCAGGGCATGGATTTGAAAAAGTTCTATTGAGAACGATGGTCTTTAAAAAAATCGCTTACCTGAACTAAAAGTTGTGTGATGCCGCGTTATATCAAACCTGCAGTTTTCCTTTTATGTCTTGTACCACTGGCGATGTTGGTGTGGGACGCTTTCAACGACAGTCTCGGTGCCAACCCGGTGGAAACCATTACCCATCGTACCGGTGACTGGACGTTGCGCTTTTTGCTGGTGACCCTGGCGGTAACGCCGTTACGGCAATTGTTCGGCTGGAAAAAGCTGATACATTTGCGGCGACTGTTCGGGTTGTTTGCATTTTTTTATGTGTGTCTACACTTTTTAACATACCTGGTCTTCGATCACTTTTTTGACGTCAGTGAAATCGCCAAAGACATCGTAAAACGGCCCTATATCACTGTGGGTTTTACCGCGTTTGTTATATTGGTTCCTCTTGCCGTTACTTCCACCAGCCAGATGATGAAACGGCTGGGGAAAAACTGGAAGCGTTTGCATCAATGGGTGTACGTGGCAGCGGTTTGTGGTATTTTGCACTACCTGTGGCTGGTTAAGGCGGACATCCTGCAACCCATGATCTATGCAGTTATATTGCTGTTGCTGTTTGTCATACGGGCCTGGTATCAACGGCGTCCTGCTGCACCGGCGGCAATGCAATATCAAAAACAATAGTAATAGCACAGCAGTGCTGTGGAGGCGTGTCCATGGCTACGGAAATCGAACGAAAATTTCTAGTTATCAACGACGACTGGCGTGAGCATGTCACCAAACAACAGCCGATGGTGCAGGCGTATTTTGCCGGCAGTGACAAGGCATCCATTCGGGTGCGTATCAGTGGTGAGTCAGCGAATATTAACATTAAAAGTGCAACGCTCGATGTGTACCGCAAGGAATACGAATTTTCCATTCCAGTGCAAGATGCGCGGGAGTTGGTGGCCGATTTGTGTGAACAACCGGTTATCGAGAAAACGCGTTATTGTGTCCCTTACGCGGATCATGTCTGGGAAGTCGATGTCTTTAGCGGTGCCAACGACGGGCTGATCGTGGCCGAAATCGAACTGCAGGACGCCAACGAACCGTTTGCCAAACCGTCCTGGATCGGCAAAGAAGTCTCTGATGACAAACGTTACTATAATGTGTGTCTGGTAAAGCATCCCTATAAAGACTGGTGATGATGCGCGATGGCAATTTTGGCCCGATCTTTTTTAGTCTCACCGACATTACAACTGGATCCCGGAACGAGATGAATGACTACAAGCCGTTATTCTCCATCGATTCGATGTTGTTATCAGACGTGGATTTTTGTGGTTTCGATAATTGCGCTGGTTGCTTGCCAGGACCATCAGCTACAAACCAACGTCATTCGCTTTGGGCTGGCCAGTGCCCCCGTAACACTGGATCCGCGATACGCCACTGATGCCACCTCCACGCGTATCAATCGTCTGATCTACCGGCAGCTGATTGATTTCGACGAACGTTCCATGCCCGTGCCCTCCCTGGCGCGTTGGACGAAGCCGGCACCTGACCGGTTTCGGTTTCATTTATTGTCCGACTATCGCGTTTTCCACGATGGAACACGTTTAACCGCTGGCGATGTTAAAGCGACGTTTGAATCCATCCTGGATCCAGCGACCGGTTCTCCCCATCGTGCCACGTTAGCTATGATCGAATCCATCACGGTTGTTGATGAGAACACGGTGGATTTTCAATTAAACGTGGCGGATCCATTGTTTCCGGGATACCTCGAGATTGGTATTTTGCCGGCGCAGAAAATAGCGCAAGGCCACCCGTTCAACACGCACCCGGTTGGCAGCGGTCCATTTCGGTTTATTGAATGGGGTAAAACATCACGTTTGCGGCTGCAACGTAATCGAGATAAGCAGTACTTCGAATTTATCCACGTCAAGGACCAGAACACGCGCGTTCTTAAATTACTGCGCGGTGAAATAGATATGCTGCAAAATGATATAGATGCAGAATTGATTACGTTCCTTGGTGATGAGCCGAACATTAACGTAGCAACCGGAAAGGGTAGCAATTTTTCATATCTTGGATTCAACCTGGAAGACGAAGTGGCGGGAAAGTATGCTATTCGTCAAGCGATTGCATTGGCTATTGATCGTGAAAAGATCATTAAACACTTGTTCGCAGGTAGAGCACGGCTTGCCAGTGCACTATTGTCCCCGGATCACTGGGCTGGCAATTCGCAGCTACCTACGTATAAATACGCACCCGCCCAGGCGCGCAACATATTAGCGGATCATGGTTATAACGTTGCACATCCGCTGCATATTGTCTATAAAACTTCTAATAACGCTTTTCGCATCCGTCTGGCAACAATTATCCAGAGTCAATTGGCGGACGTAGGTGTCGAGGTAGAATTACGTACCTATGATTGGGGAACGTTTTACGGAGATATCAAAGCCGGCAATTTCCAGATGTATAGCCTGGCGTGGGTAGGGATAAATCTGCCGGACATCTTCCGTTATGTTTTCCACTCAGATTCGGTGCCGCCTGATGGTGCAAACCGTGGCAGGTATCACAACGAGCATGTCGACAGGCTATTGGAAAAAGCAAGAACCACCCAAAACCTGGAACAGCAAGCAGCCATTTACCGCATAATACAACAGGTTTTGTACGAAACACTTCCGTACGTACCACTATGGTTTGAAGACCATGTGTTTGTCGCTAGAGACGACATCAAGGGATACCGTATTTCTACGGATGGGAACTATGATGGACTTGTTAATGTCTACAAAATTACACAAAGAAGATACAACTGATGTTCACCTGGCAGACATTCAATAGTGAATGGCCAGCAAATTGTCGTTAGCCTTACGGACCAGCGTCTGCAATTGCGTGAAAACGGTAAGGTTGTCATGGATGTCATGGTAGCGACAGCTAAAAACGGACCAGGTGAGTTAAGCGGCAGCGAATCCACGCCGCGTGGCAAGCACATCATCAGGGCAAAAATCGGTAAACAATGTCCTATTTATTCCGTTTTTGTCGGCCGTCGTCCCACAGGAGAGATATTTAGCGAGCAACTGAGACAACAATATCCTGACAGGGACTGGATTCTTTCAAGAATTATGTGGTTAAGCGGACTGGAAGTTGGTAAAAACCGATTGGGTAACGTCGATACTATGCGGCGATACATTTATATTCATGGATGTCCTGATGATGAAATTCAAGGTCAACCAAATTCTCACGGTTGCGTTAGGATGAAGAATACAGAAGTCATAAAATTGTTTGAAAAGGTTAAATTGGGTGCATTTGTACTCATTCTAGAACAGCCAATGAGTGCAATTGAAACTGGAACACCTGATAAATAACACTCGCAATTTGTAAGAAACTTCTGACGTGCAATGCAAATCAAAACAATGTATATTTAACGGGTGCGTTACATCATAAAGTACCCTTCAGAAATAATACGCGATCCATCGCGACAATAATAAACAGACGCACGTGTTCATCTTATATACTTTATTTGCCATTTTTAAAATTAGCGACTACTTTATTTAGTTGTATTACGGATTCAATGAGCTGTTCGTGAGTATTGCGTTTTAAGTGAACGCCTGTTCGCGATGATCAAGTGAGTTAAGTCCTATGTAATGACAATTGAGTAATGTGGCGGGAATATCCGTCTAATGTTGCTGTATTCGGGTTTTCGTCGAATAAGTAATTAATAATGTGGTACAGCAGTAACTTTGGTAATTGTTTTATAACTATGACAACAGCGGTATTGTTGTTTTGATTAAAACTTTAACTAACTGATAGAGAGGCAAAGACATTGGCTAAGTACGAAAACATCACTGAACCGGACGGTATGGGATACCAGGTTAGAGTTGTTCGTAAGGGCAAGGAACGCAGCCGCTATTTTTCGCATAAGCGCTACGGTGGTAAACGCAAATCACTCAAAGCAGCGTTAGAATGGCGCGACGAGATTCGAGCGAAATATCCCGAAAAAGCGAAGCGCCCTGTGCAAAGCAATACCGGTATTCGCGGGATATCCCGCACCGTCAAATACGACAAACGTCGTGGCATCACATATTTGAGTTACAGCGTACACTTTAAAAATGATGATGGCACGCCGAATAACAAAACGTTTTTTGTCGGCGATATCGATGTTGTCTCGGACAAGGAAGAGCAAAAAGCGTTGCGGGCGGCGAAAAAATTCAGACGGGAATTTGAACGCACCGCAACTGCATATATGCACTGAATACAAACATAAAGGTACCGCAGAGTTTTATTGTTGAAGCTGCGCCCATTTGTATTATGTAGTGAATTGTTGCCGGTTGGTGGGATTTAAACAATCCAAAAGCCGTGTAGCGATTTGTGCAGATATTATTGATCCTATCCAAACGCGCTATCGCGAATTGCAGCGTGGGCATTCAGACAGGAACATATGTTCCTGTCTGAGCGGCCCGATGTTGTCGTAAAACTAAATCCTTGCGGAAAAGTAATTCTAAAATACGAATTCTTCCCGATTTTTCCGCTTAACGTCGTCGTTCAATTGTCCACTTCATTAACCGTAGCTAGCACCAAGTTATCTCTACAATCCCACTGCGTAAATGGCGGCAATTTTGCCTGTTTTAACGACAGCATCTCATTGACTGGTTATGCGGCGGCATCTGCAACGCCGCAGGGCCGTGTACGTGTAGATAGTTAAGACGCGGCGGGCTGGCGTCGATTTTCTATCCATTGCCAATGGGGCTTGCCTTCTATCAGCATGAAAAAACTCACTATTTAGCCCCGGTGTTGGTGTAAAATAGCTCGCTTTTCCCGGTCATTTAAGGCAGTTTTCACATGCGTATCGCCCTGGGCGTTGAATATGACGGCAGCAACTATGTTGGCTGGCAAATGCAGGACAATGGCCCCAGTGTGCAGGCGGTCGTTGAAGAGGCATTGGCCCGGGTCGCGGACCATTCCCTGCGGACTGTTTGCGCCGGGCGCACGGATACCGGGGTGCATGCGCTTGCCCAGGTTGTCCATTTCGACACGCACGCCGAGCGCACGGAGCGGGCCTGGGTATTTGGCGCGAACACCCATCTGCCCAAGGACGTTGCAGTGGTTTGGGCAAAAGCGGTGGATGATGATTTTCATGCCCGATTTTCCGCAAAACGGCGCCGTTATCGCTATGTCATTCTTAATCGGCCGGTACGGCCCACATTCCTGGCGTACCGGGTGGCCTGGGAATACCGTCCACTGGATGTGGGTCGCATGTCAGCCGCGGCGCAATTTTTGCTTGGGGAACATGATTTTAGCGCGTTTCGGGCAGCTGGCTGCCAGTCCAAAACGCCCATGCGGCGGGTGGAGCATATCGATGTTCGCCGCAAGGATGATGTGATTACCATCGATATTGTTGCCAATGCCTTTCTGCACCATATGGTGCGCAATATTGCCGGTGTGCTGATGGCGATTGGGGCAGGGGAACATCCGGTGGACTGGTCGCGCGAGGTACTTGAGGCCCGGGATCGTACTCAGGCCGGCATTACGGCGCCGCCCCACGGCCTGTACCTGGTGGATGTGGATTATGCACCTGATTACGAATTACCCAGGGTACTCCACACCCACATGATCTGGTAATCTAGCGCGTTCCTTTGATTTTTTTGACAATTTTCAGGGATACAATGCAAAAATATGCGAACACGCGTTAAAATATGCGGCATCACCCGTGCGCGGGATGCCCTCAAAGCGGTAGAATTTGGCGCCGACGCCATCGGGCTGGTGTTTTATGAAAAAAGCCCAAGAGCAGTCACCATCGATGATGCACGCGCCATCATTCAAAAATTGCCTCCCTTTGTATCGGTTGTTGGACTGTTTGTGGACCCGTCCCCCAAGGATGTCGCGGCGGTGTTACATCGCGTGGCACTGGATATGCTGCAGTTTCACGGTGATGAACCACCCGCCGATTGCAGCGCCTACAAACGGCCATATATCAAAGCAATCCGGATGCGCGAGGGTATTGACGTTGCCGCCGAGGTGAAGCGCTACGCCACCGCTCGGGGCATTTTGCTGGATACCTACGACCCCAAATTACCCGGGGGAACCGGGCGGGTGTTTGACTGGTCCACCATACCACGGGGACTGGAAAAACCGGTGATTCTGGCCGGTGGTTTGACCCCTGATAACGTGTGGCAGGCAATTACCAAGGTTCGTCCTTTTGCGGTCGACGTCAGTGGCGGTGTGGAAGCAGAGAAGGGTATCAAGGATATCGAAAAAATGGCGGCATTTATGAGAGGTGTACAAAGTGTCTAAACAAGCAACATCGTCGCAACCCGACACATTTGCCGGTGCAGTGCCCGACAAAAGCGGGCATTTTGGCCGCTACGGTGGTCAGTTTGTGTCGGAAACCCTGATGGTGCCACTGGAAGAGTTGCGTGCCGCTTATGAGCATTACATCAAGGACAAGGATTTTCTTGCAGAACTCGATGAAGACTTACGTCAATACGTGGGCCGCCCCTCGCCATTGTATTTCGCGCAGCGCTGGACAGAGAAACTGGGTGGTGCCCGTATTTATTTAAAGCGCGAGGATTTGAATCACACCGGTGCCCATAAGGTTAACAATACCGTAGGACAGGCATTGCTCGCCAAACATATGGGCAAGACGCGGATTATCGGCGAAACCGGCGCCGGCCAGCACGGTGTGGCCACGGCGACCGTGGCAGCGCGCCTGGGACTGGAGTGTGTCATTTACATGGGCGCCGAAGATATCAAACGCCAGGCTATTAACGTCTATCGCATGCGCTTGCTGGGAGCGCAAGTGCGCTCCGTGGAATCCGGTTCCAGGACGTTGAAAGACGCATTGAACGAGGCGATGCGCGACTGGGTGACCAACGTGGATGACACGTTTTATATTATCGGCACCGTGGCGGGTCCGCATCCGTATCCTGCCATGGTCCGGGATTTTCAGGCCATTATCGGCCGCGAAGCCAAAGAACAATGCCAGCAACAAACCGGTAAGCTGCCTGACTTACTGGTGGCCTGTGTCGGCGGCGGCTCCAATGCCATTGGATTGTTTCATCCCTTTCTTGACGATAAAGACGTGGCGATCGTTGGTGTGGAAGCGGCGGGGGATGGCCTCGATACCGGCAGACACGCCGCGCCGTTGTGCGCCGGCCGGTCAGGCGTTTTGCATGGCAACCGTACGTATTTAATGGAAGATAATGATGGCCAGATTATCGAAACCCATTCCATCTCGGCGGGCCTGGATTATCCCGGCGTCGGACCGGAGCACGCCTGGTTAAAGGATATCGGCCGCGCCAGGTATGAAGCAGTCACCGATCAGGAAGCCTTACAGGCATTTCATGATTTAACACGTATTGAAGGTATTATGCCGGCGCTGGAATCCAGTCATGCACTGGCTTACGTCACCAAAGTTGCACCCACTATGAAAAGTGATGATGTCATCATCGTGAATTTATCAGGCAGGGGTGATAAGGATATTCATACCGTCGCCAACCTGGAAGGTATTAACGTTTAAGCAAAACGTTTGGGTCGTGGTTTACAGCACTGCCACGACGCAACAAGAACCACGGGATATTGAATGAGCCGTATCAGCCGCTGTTTTACAGCATTAAAAGACCAGAACAAAAAGGCGCTAATACCTTACATTACCGCCGGCGATCCCGATCCCGGTGATACCGTTGCGTTGTGCCACGCGCTGGTGCAAGCCGGTGCCAATATTATTGAACTGGGGGTACCGTTCTCCGACCCTATGGCCGAC
>JASFMT010000150.1:0-8027 GCA_050117455.1 Gammaproteobacteria bacterium
GTGGGGCGCACCAAAAACGAACAAGCAGCGAGATACTTTTTATAAACAGCGAAGTATAGAAATAGCGAAAAACTCTTACCCAAAAATTGGTTTTGCCGTGCTGGCAAATCAATTTACAACGCGCCCGTCAAATATCCTTTTTAGTTTAAGCACGTGCTGTTTGCAGGTCGAAAAGTTCTTTTTAAGGTTGCCCCATGAAAAAACCGCGCGATGAAATGGTGCTGGTGTTCTTGAAAGCGCCAGCGTACGACAGCGCAACGATGCGGCTAACTCGGTGTAATGTGTCGTTTTTTAGAGTACCTACAGAAAATACAGGAATGGGTATTTTGACGAATACAGGGCGCTCACCATTAGATTTGGGCAACATTCGTCCTGTTACACTATAATTTATAAGCGATTTTACTCGCTTTTCATGCATCTGTTCAATATTCATGCGGTATACATATTACTAACCAGTAGGTATCACCGTGTCTAATAGAATTTTTCTGATAACAATGTGTTTCCTCCTTTGGTCGGTCGTCCAGGCTCATGCTTCGAGCAAACAACCGGATCCGGAATTGGAGTCGCTCATAGAAATGCCCATCAGTGATTTGATGAACGTGGTGGTGTCTGTAGCGTCACTGGAGGAAGAAAACCTTATACAATCGCCGGCAATTGTCTCCTCATTCAAGAGGAAAGACATGGAGTCAATGGGATTGCGCAGCCTGAAAGATATCCTGTCGTTTTTCCCCGGTTTTATTATTAATGAGCCATTCTCGGGGCCACCCGTCGTACAAGTGCGAGGGTTGGTCGATGTAAACAATCAGAAAATTCTATTTCTTCTGGATGATACACCATACTGGCTTGCGGCCAGCGGCAATATTCCCTTGCTTGCCGTCCCATTTGAACTGATCGAAAAAGTTGAAGTAATACGTGGCCCAGGTAGCGTAATTTATGGAACCAATGCCACCGCGGGTGTAATAAAAGTGGTAACCCGTAAGGATGATACAGATAGTGTTGATATGACGCTGGGGGAATACAGTACAGCACGAGTATCAGGTTATCAGCGATGGGATCATTCCGGTGGCACAAATCACGTTACTCGTGTTGGCTATGAACTTCAGGTTTCTGATGGCTACAACGCGTCGATTAAAAATGCACTGACCGGTCCACCAGGCGAATCGCCTACGGAAAATGGTTACATTCCTCGTTCAGAAGAAAGCAAATCCGTATATGTTAGCCATCGCTATAAAAATCTAAATACTTTTTTACATGCCTCGGAAACCCAAAAGTCCGGTGCATCTTTTGGAACGATCCAGTCGCGTTCAATATACCGTGAAAACGCGTTGATGCTCCATGGCGACTACAATATAAACCGGGAAAAAATCACCACCACTATATTTGCCGAATACAACACTTATTATTCCACCATCGAAATCGATGACCTGCTGGTACTCTGGGATATTCCGGGGGATGGCGAGTTTTCTTACACGGATAATGGCAAAGATAATTACCGCTTCCGGGGCGGTTTTCAGAGCAGGGTTACTATTTCTGAGCCGCATACCTTATTGTTTGGCGTAGAGTACGAAAAACGCTCCACCGGTGACTATTTGTTGCTGGATGACAACAACGGAAACAACCTGAACGCAGTTCCGGTCCCCGATTTTTCTACGACTCCTGGGTACAATGGAATATTGATACATGGCGCCGATGATAGCGAGGAAAACACCATTTACATACAATCAGACTCGTCTATTAATAACTACCGGTTCTTGTTAGGGGTACGTTACGTTGACAACAATAAAAGCGGGAGCAAGACAATCCCCCGTCTTTCAGCTGTTTATCAGCTCGATCAGCAAAAGTCCCTTAAGTTCCTGTACTCGGTAGGTTTTAATTCACCAACGTTTCGACAGAATGCCGGCATTGGTGCATTTGGAACAAAAACTAACATAGATCTGGAGGCGGAGACTGTCAGGTCATATGATCTTGCTTACAATTTCACGAGTAATGGCAGTTTGTTCGTTGCCAACCTGTTCTTTATCCAGGCCCGGGACATAATCGGTTCGGTAAACGGAGTATTTGTTAATTCAGAAGATTTCGAACGATCCGGCTTTGAGCTCGATTACCAGGTTGCTAAAAAACCGTGGTTGTTTTATAGCAATTTAAGTTATCTGCAACAGGGCGATGGCCGGGAAGCAAATGATCCTACATCAGCTTATGCACCGCGATGGAATTTCTCTACGGGGTCAAACTACAAGATAGATAACAGTAGTTCGATCGGTGGTTCATTGCGGGTTATCAGTGAACGAAATAACACCGACGTAAACTCACTGTTAAATCTTGATTATCAGTTTGAAAAACCAAATTACACGGTATATGCCTCTCTGCTTAATGTTCTGAATGAAGATATCATTCACCCTGATATTCGGACTATAGGCACAACAGATATCAAAGTTCAGGCCTATCCGGAGCGAAGTGTATTTGCAGGTGTAAAATTTCAATATTAATTACTGAGGTGAAAGTCACCAGGTTGTAATACGTTGTAACAAGGTAATATATAATGCGGGTAAGCGCAAATAAAAGCTGGTTACCATTCATGCCTGGCAAACATCTGCTGGCAGTCGTATTACTAGTTACCCCTTTTATTGTTGACGTATCTTGTGAAGCTGCTATCAGTCTTGAATACAAGGTGAAAGCCGCCTATATATTTAAGCTTATAAACTTCGTTGAATGGGAAAAGCATCATAATTCACTTAACAAAGGCGATAACGTCAACATTTGCATCATAGGAAAACATCCTATCAATGAGGCGGTTCAATTATTGGGTTCAAAAAAGGTCAAATCACAAACCGTCAAAGTAATACCGAAAGTCATTGCTGATGAGCTGACAGAGTGCCATATAGTGTTTATGACACGAAGTGTAAAAGACAGAATGCAGGAAGTATTATTTAAAGTGGATCCTGACAAAAATCTGACAATTTCAGATATCCCCGGATTTGCAAAAAAGGGGGGTATGGTGGAGTTAGCAACAATCGATAACAAAGTCAAACTGGTTATTAATCGCAACAAGGTAAACGCTTCGAAAATACAGTTTAGTTCCAAGTTGATGAATGTTTCGGTATTGGTTTATGGCGGGGAGAAAGGTGGGGGAGTCCGGTGAAAAGATATTTCTCTATAAGGTACAAACTAATACTGATGATCACGGCGGCCTGTTTTTGTTCGCTCCTGGCTATGGGAATTGCGTTGTTGATAATAGACAGATCTTCGATAAAAAGTTCTATGCATGACCAGTTTATCTCAATCGCCAAGATTCTGGCCGATCAAAATACTGCTTCGCTAAGTTTTGACGATAGTAACGCGGCGACAGAAACCCTGGAAGCTATTTCCCTGGAATCGGACGTTGTTTTAGCGTGTATATACAATGAGGCGGGAAAATTGTTTGCCAACTACAACAGGGCCGGTAAAAATCAATGCGATAAAGAAATAGCCAGCGGAAATACTTATTTTTCTTCAGATTATTTGCACGTCTATCAGGATGTATTGCTGGATGATAGTGTTATTGGCACCGTTTATTTACAGATATCTCTTGTGGAACTGCATAAGCGCTTTCTAAAGATGTTGCTTGTTATCGTTGTTCTCGTGGTGCTCGCGAGCATTGTAGCATTATTAGCTGCGCGCTACTTGCAGGGTATAATTTCAAAACCTGTATTGAAATTAGCTTCCATAGCGAAAGATATTTCTGATAATGGAAATTATGATGTTGTTGTTAGAAAGGAAACCAATGATGAGATAGGTGAATTGTACGGGGCTTTCAACGGTATGCTGGTTCAGTTACTTATCAGGCAGAAAGCCCGGGATGACGAAGAAAAACTTCGGCGGCAGACGGAAGCACAAGTACGTCTTTTGCTTGAATCCACTGCGGAAGCTATATATGGTGTCGATAAAAACGGCAATTGCATGATTGTAAATCCTTCCTGTCTTAAGATACTCGGTTATGAGAGCAGGGAAAAATTTCTGGATTTAAACGCATATTCCAAGCTACATCAGGATCCCGATATTGTGGAGGTTGTACCCTTTGAACGGAGCAAGATATATCAGGTAATCCGGACTGGGAAAGGTGTTCATGTAGATAGTGAGAAAATGTATAAGCGTGATGGTACACCTTTTTACGCGGAATACTGGGTGTATCCTATAAAAACTCAGGGGGACACTGTAGGAGCTGTCGTGACGTTTATTGATATTACGGACAGGAAAGAAGTCGAACAAAAACTGAAAAACTACCAGGAACATCTCGAAGAAATTGTGGAACACCGCACAGAAGAGATCAAGCTGGCTTACCGTGAGCTGGAAGCGTTCAGCTATTCTGTCTCCCATGATTTGCGTGCGCCGCTAAGGGCTATTGATGGTTTTAGTCAAATACTTGCCGAGGACTACGAATCCAGGCTGGACGAACTTGGAAAAGACTACCTGGAAAGAATTCGCTATGGCGCTCAGAAGATGTCACAATTAATTGATGATTTGCTAACGTTATCTCGGGCAATGAGAGGCGATATCAGTCGCGAAGAAATTGACCTGGCTAGTGAAGCGCTGGAAGTAATGTCAGAATTAAAAGCGTCAGATCCGGAAAGAGTGGTTTATTTTGATATGGATAAAGACATGAAAGTCAACGGTGATCCTACGCTGATGAGAGTGGTGATTCAAAATTTACTGAGTAATGCCTGGAAATATACTTCCAAAAAGCAAGATGCGCACATTGAGTTTAGACATAAATCAGATAATGGCGAACTGGTTTACTACGTCAAAGATGATGGCACTGGATTTGATATGAAATATGCCGATAAATTATTTCATGCCTTTCAAAGGCTGCATCAACCGGAAGAATTTCCGGGCACAGGCATCGGATTGGCAACGGTGCAAAGAATTATCACACGTCATGGCGGCAAGGTTTGGGCCAATTCTTCGCTTAAGCAAGGGGCAACGTTCTATTTTACGCTTCCTCCCAGTATTTCCTGAATCCCAATACGGAATATCTTCTTGTCGGCGGGGATTTAAAAGATGGGCTGTTATTCATTAAATATAATAACTGAAAGAAATCCTGAAACTTACCAGCCGTAAACCACGCCCTGTAGTAAATTCTCCAATCCGTTATATTCAGAAATCTTCGAAGGGACAAAGAACTTGCGTTTTTTGCTGAATCTATTCAGTAAATTGGCGGCGGATAAAGCACCGTCATCGGAGAGTATGAAGTTAGATATCCTGGCACGCTTGTTGGCATCAAGTTTTTTGGATACGGTGATTGTCTGGTTTGGCATAGGTGAGCTTCGAACAATGATTTTAATTTGTTTTTTTACATCATCGGGTAATCCATTGTATATTGTATCCCGTACGACAGCGAATTCACATTCGCCCTTGATGAAGTTTTTCATCACTTTTTTCATTCCACCTTTCACGATAATAATTTCCGGTTGAATAACGGGGTTTTGGAACGTTTCAAAAACCACCATCGTGCCAAGATTAGGAGACGCCAGTCCGCATATTTTCTTCGCAACCAGGTCGTTCATATTATTAACTTTATTGTTATCTTTTTTCGCCATGATAACAAAGCCAAGGTGACCAGGTAATCGCGCGACGGGAACGTGGTTCACATTGGTCATACGCCATGCGGCAAAATGTGGTCCGTCGAATACGATATCATATTTACCGGCGCGCATGCTTTGGGTGTAGTTATGCCAGGTTTCAGGATGCTTATACACTATACGTTCACCAATGACTTCGCTCAGGCTTTTAGCAATAGGCGCATAATATGATTCTCCAACATCTGGCTTTTCCCTCGGCGGGGCGCTCATAATGAGCTCCGCGCACGCGGTATTGATTAAGATATAAAAGGAAACTAATGCCAGCAGACTCAATACTTTGATGAAGTTAAATGGCGCCCAGCTCATGGTGCCTCCTTGAAAAGTGATGGACTATAGATAATGCAAATAAATATTGGTTGCAACCAAACCTTGATGTGTAAATGCGTGTAAAATAGCAGCTAGCCTGGTTAACATTGTTAATTCCGGGCCATTTCTAAACAGAGATATAACACCAGAAAACATAATTAAACCCGGATAAAATGTAAGAGATTTAACATGTTATGCGGGCTTTTGCACTTATTCATATGTATCGGCGAGCGGGCAGATAGTATTAGTAAAGCAAGTCAGGAAAAAACTGGTTTATTTATAAGGTTAACACGGATGATTTAAAGGTTTTGTACGGTGTAAGAAATCAGTTACGGTTTCTCGGCCAGGTTATTATTGCTGATTGAGCAAAAAATAGAAATTAGCAATAGGCGTAGTACTTTGTTTAATATGTTGTTTTGCAAACGAATGCCAGTTGTTGGATTTATTGCTCGCGATTTGCAAAGTTTCTTCGGTAAGCCAGGGGTGGCCTCGGGCCGACAGTGCAGGCGTATCTAGCAAGCAATACTGCAATTCTATTTAAGAAATATATATAATTGTTTTAACTCCACAAAATAAATGTAAGATTTGTTACGTTTATGTCTGTGTTTAATATGATTTCACCGAGCGGGGCTTATGGTTAATACATCGACCATAATAGTAGCATTTGACGTTTACGGTACGCTAATAGATACTCACGGTATCGTTAGTACCCTGGAAAAATATGTCGGTACCCGGGCATTCACGTTTTCCCAGACCTGGCGCGATAAACAACTGGAATACTCGTTTCGCCGTGGTTTAATGCAGGCATACAAGGAATTCTCTGTATGCACCAAAGATGCGCTTGAATATACGTGCAAATTATACAGTGCTGAGTTAACCCGACAACAGAAGGAACATTTGCTGGATACCTACAAAACGTTGCCAGCATTTAACGATGCAAAAGCAGGTCTGGATAAGGCGAAAGAAGCCGGTTACAAGTTGTATGCATTTTCCAATGGTAAGGCTCAAGCAGTTGAGTTGCTGTTAACACGTGCCGGCCTTCGGGGGTATTTTCAGGACGTTGTAAGTGTCGACGAAGTCAGGTCATTCAAACCCGATCCCGCCGTCTACAAACATTTTCTGGAGCGTGCAGGATCATTGGCCGCCAATACCTGGCTGGTATCCAGTAACTCATTTGACGTCATTGGCGCGATGGCAGCCGGTATGAAAACAGCCTGGGTTCAGCGTGTCCCGCAATCAATATTCGACCCCTGGGGTATCGAGCCTACTGTGACAGTTGAGAGTCTCTCAGAATTAACAGACGCGATATTGTTTCAACAAAGTTGGGAATGACTCCAGTAACCTTGATATTTGAACCATACATTTGATCGTGGGGTTAAACAAGCAGTGGAACAGGCAAGAAAAGCACTTCAGGTTACCAGCGGATAGAATTTATGAAAGCCGCAAAAAAGTGCCGGATTCAGATTTAACGGGTCGGAACATACTCAATCAAAGATGGTCGTGTTTATTTATAACCGGAGCGGGATCAATGGCTAACTGGGAGTAAAAAAGATTGACTATCTTACAGACAACAATGCATTACTTGATTTGACGCTTCTCGTCGCCATGGTAGACACTTGCATTCTGTTTCAAATCACGTTGATGTTATTCCTCACTAGTGAAATCGTAGTTCATATTCGGTTCCGGTTTTTGCAGGTAGTGTCCCTGTATGAAGTTAATACCATGTTGCCATAGTACCGCCAGGCATGTGGGGTCCTCGACATGTTCGGCAATCAGGTAAATATTGTTGGCCTGCGCGGCTTCGGAGATCTCCTTTACGGCTTCCTGTGAAGATTCGCTGGTATTCAGCGTTTGAACGTATTCGCCGAGAATCTTGATATAATCCGGCTTGAGACCCGCGATATGTTTGTTGGCGTTGGGATCATTGCTTACGTGAGTAAGGGCGGTCAGGCAGTGAAGTTGCTTGAGTCCCTGAACCAGGGCCTTGGTATTTTTCAATTTATGTAGCAGGGTTCGTTCCGAGACCTGAAAAACAAAGCTGTTGCCCTGCAATCGCGAGGCTTTTAATAATTTGCTGATCCAGGTCAGCAATGTCATGTCTTCGAT
>JASFMT010000151.1:0-7992 GCA_050117455.1 Gammaproteobacteria bacterium
CCGTTTTCGAGCCAGCGGCAAAGTTTATGTAACATCCATCGACGGCGGTACAATCGAACAAAAAACAGAATCCAGCTACCTGGTGAATGTTGGCTATTATTACTCAAGCAACAGCCACACTGGCCTGTCACTGGCCAAAGGTAATGAACTGGAATACGACGGTTCAGCGTCGCCGCTGGTTACCGATATTAGTAATATCTCCGTGTTCGGCAGACACTGGCTATTAAACGATAAGTGGGCTATTACTTACCATATTGAACGACAAAAGCAGGGAAACCTCTACACACGTTATGGATTTCGTCTCGGACTACGTTACCGCCTCTGACACCATCGTAGTCGCCGCGATATACATCAGTATTATATCCGCCTTTCTGATTCTCAGCCTGTCTGTGTGGGTCAGTGTGTTGCGTCTTCGTCTTACCATGAGAAACCGGCGGCGACGCAAGATACGCAACCTGTGGAATCCGGTATTAACACGCATAACCGTTGGGGAGAACCCACCAATACCCCCGTTCTCGTACCGCGACAGCTATGCATTTTTGATCGAATGGAATGATTTTTACAGTATCGTGCGTGGCAACAGTCTTGATCAACTTAGGCGACTGGCGGAGAAACTGCGTATCGACTATTACTCACGCCGCATGTTGTTCTCAAGGAGATTGCATGACCAACTTCTGGCTGCCATTACGCTGGGCCACATGCGCGAGTATTCAGCCTGGGATGAACTCTATAAGCTGGTATTTTCAGACCAGAACCTGTTGGCTATCACTGCCGCCCGCGCCCTGTTGCTTATCGACCCCGATAACGCCAGCAAACGTATTTTGCCGTTACTGCTGGCCAGCAAGCAATGGCCCTGGTCCAATGTGGCGGACGCGTTGCGACTTGCCGGCCCCGCCAATGTATGTACACCCCTCGCCGAACTGGCGAATGTTGGGTCGCCGGAAGAACAGATTAGATTATTACGTTTTATGGAAGTGGTTCGTTGTGAAATTGTTACCGATGCCATCACCAACATTCTTGCCGCCAGTGACGATGACCGCGTCACCTCCGTGTGTTTGAGCATAGTACGCGATACCAGCGCGTTACCCCACGTTTACAAACACCTGGACAACACGCGCTGGCACGTGCGCATGCAGGCGGCGGCCGCCCTGGGCCGGATCGGAAATAAAAATGACATACCCCGGTTACTGGAAAAACTGGCAGACCGTGAATGGTGGGTGCGTTACCGCAGCGCCCAGGCCATCGCCAGGCTTTGCGGCGATAAGCCCGAGCGATTACTGCAACTACGTGAACAGCTTGATGACGCCTACGGCCGCGACATGCTCACTCATGTTATAGCTGAAATCCAGCACCAACTATAAGATGGAAACACTATTTTATACGACCGAATGGATTTTCCTGCTTTACTTTGTCGGGCTAAATACCGGCTATATCAGTTTAAACTTTATTGCTATTGGCACCATCCATCGCTGCATGGACGAAAACGTCCTGAACCTGTTGCCCAGCGCGGCAACCGACATTATGCCCCCGGTCACGTTAATACTGCCCGCCTACAATGAATCCAGCACGATAATTGGATCGGTTCGCGCAGTACTGCAGCTTGATTATCCCGAGTTTGAAGTCGTGGTCGTTAACGATGGATCAAAGGATGACACACTGCAATCATTGATTGATGCATTCGATTTACATGTGTTTCCGGAAGCGTACCGGGTAAGGATAGAAACCCGGGATGTCAACACCGTATATCAGTCGGCGGAAAACAACAAATTGCGGGTGATCGATAAAGCTAACGGCGGCAAAGCGGATGCCATTAACGCCGGTATTAATATGGCCCGCTATCCGTTGTTTTGCGCCGTGGATGCTGATTCCATTTTGCAGCGGGACAGCTTAAAACGCGCCGTGCAACCGTTTTTGCAGGATAATTCAACCGTGGCAACAGGCGGCACGGTTCGGATCATCAATGGCTGTGAATCAAAGTTTGGGTTTATGACACAACCCGGTCTACCGCGCAGTTTTCTGGCATTGTTTCAAATCGTGGAATATCTGCGCGCCTTTCTTTTCGGCCGCCTGGGCTGGTCGCCGTTAAATGCCTTGCTGATCATTTCCGGCGCATTCGGCGTGTTTCACAAGGAAACCGTGGTATCCGTGGGCGGTTATCGTACCGATACCGTGGGCGAAGACATGGAATTGGTGGTACGACTGCACCGTATCCTGCGGACACGCAAAAACCCCTATCGCATAACTTATATACCTGACCCCATATGCTGGACCGAAGCGCCGGAAGATCTCCGTACCCTTGGACGGCAAAGGATACGTTGGCAACGGGGACTGGCGGAAAGCCTGTTCATGAACCTGTCGCTGCTGTTAAACCCAAAGACAGGAACGGTTGGCCTGCTGGCCTTTCCCTTCCAACTGGTTTTTGAATTGTTGGGCCCGGTCATCGAAGTCTTTGGCATGATGATTTTGATTATCGGATTTTCGCTGGGATATATTTCCTTTGACGTGTTTGCTGTACTACTTATCGCAACCATCGGCATGGGAATTTTGTTGTCCTTTACCGCGCTCATGCTCGAAGAAGCATCGTTTCATATCTATCAACGTCCACGGCACCTGCTGATACTGATCGCCATAGTGTTTATCGAGAACCTGGGGTTCCGCCAGTTAAATTCCGTTTGGCGCATTGTCGGACTGGCGCAATGGCTGTTCAAGACGGAACAGAAATGGGGTGAAATGAAACGCGTTGGACAGTGGAAATAACGGGTCACCGACCTGTTCCGGCACCAGGGAGTTTTATTCCATCGCTTACGCCTAACCTCGCAACCTTCTTACCCCTTTCGCTTTCGCATAGCCGGTGGTGATAACGAAGGACACCGGCATGGACATATGAATAACGGAGGGACCTTATCGCCTTCATATTTTGTGAACCATTACACGCAATTCACCGTTAAGCGCTGAATAGCCAACGCATGTTGCGTGTCCCGGCAAGCCGGAACATACCTCATCGGCAAGACCTGTTTTGCCAACCCGTTGGCAGTTTTTATTAATAACCTGTACCAATAACGTTGTCAGCCTACCACATAAGGCGGTTTTTCTGCCTGATAAACAATAGCTTACAAAAATACCGCATACCAGTCCCCAAACACGCGCCGGCAGTCGCGACATCGGCTGTGCAAATTATCATCAAAATATTTTTATCTCTTTGTTTTAATTAACTATTTAGTTGATGGATTTATTTGACTCGCTGGTGTCAGATACTATTATTAATGTAATTTCTGACTTTTCTGATTTTACGTTTATTTTTATTAAAAAGCCTCAACGAGTTACTGTCAATGCATATTTCCTTTCTGAAACAACATCTTATCATCGGTCTGGGCGTCGCGTTAATGCTCGGCGGCTGCCAACAGGGCGGCGGCAACGCCGATACCTCCTCTACCCAAAGCCAGGGAGTCAGCGTCATCCAGCAGGATGCCGGCCAGGCGACGGTAACGGGAATCTCAACGTGGTCGGACGCCGATATTGCACAGGCCGTCTATACCGACCGCCGGGTACCGGAGGACTTTTACCAGCTCGACAGTTCGGATGATGCGTTCTATACCACCTACCAGTTAAAAAATACCGACCTGGTCGCACCCGCCGACCGCGACGGGTTACCCGTCTACGAACTTAGTACCAATGATTTCAGTGAAGCCCTGCAATGGACAGAAACCGCCGCCGGACACCGGCCGGTCTACAAGCAGCTGGTGGATACCACTGAAACGGATCTTTATTTTGAGTTCACCCGGGTTGACCTGAATAACCCGCAATTCGTAGATCGCTACCGGGTACTCAAGCGCAGCGTGGTCAACCGCGACGGCGTGGACCTGAGCCATCCGGATAACTATCACGGTACAGTCACCGCGGTATCGGCCTCCGCCGAACTGGTAAAAACCCTCGATGAGTATTTCTGGACATTCAGCGCCGCCAATAATTACGGAATCGCCGTGCTGGAATCAACCATTGCAGAAAACACCGACGCGTTTTCCCACGCCATGGTGGAAGCCAGACTGCAACCGGCCTTTGACGGCAGCTGCGACACGATCACCGTGGTCAATGTCACTTACAGCACCGACAAGGCCAGTGGTGATATCTACACTATGGAAAATGTGATTCACACAGTGTACGCACAACGCAACGCGTATGGTTTTGAATTGTGCAGTGTTAGTTAATTTTTACCTTTAGTTGAAGTTTATTGTTAATCGTCAGTAACGGGAGAGAGATCATGAGCAACACACCCCATTCCATCGTTGTAGAACCTTTGGCCATGGAAGAAATCCGCACAGTGGTGGACCATATGATAAATGCCAAAAAATTAGCCCACCGCAACCGTTATATTTTAAGCTCGGACACCCGTGAAACCGACGACAGTGTCATCCACACGGTGGTGGAAGCCAGTGTTACCACGCTGGACTGCGATTCCACCGACCCGGTCCATATCTATGAAACCACTTATATCGTTAACAAAAGCAGCGGTGAAATCCTGCAAAATGAGAAGTGTATCGAGGAATTAATGCCGGAATGCAGCAATAGTGAGCTGTATATTTACAGCTGACACGCGGCTTCGCTGACTGGCGCTCATTGCCCGTTACGGCGGGCTACCAGAGATTTCTTCAGGATTTGACGGCGATGTATACTTCCAATAAGCACTACACACAATGTAACAATTATCTGTTTGTTAACAACAGCGAACCGGGACAATCCATACTGGACGTCATTGCATGCAAACCATTTTATATTAATATTCATTGCCGGGATAACACTGTTGCCTATGGACAGATTATTAACCGGCCAACGAGGGATCAGCACCTCACATTCCGCAAGGCCATTGATATGAGCGTGCTGGAATTTGGTTTATCCGATATACGTTATATAACCCTGTCGCTGCCCGTGCTGCCCTTTCAACATGCCATCATCACGCAGCAGCAGCACACGGGCTATCACGTAACATTAAATGATGCGACCGAATTGGTAGGTATTGCAAAGGCGGTCTTCAAGGACCGGGACGGTGTAAATATCTGGCAAATGAACCCCGGCCATGTCATTAAACATTTACTGGTCCCCTACCCGGGTATCCAGCATCAAGATTACAGCCCGTCGATTTAGCCGGCCCTGCTCCACTGCTCGCCGCTGCTTTACAACCATCACGGTAAATTAACTGGAAAACACTAGTTAATGGTCAATGTTGTATAAACAGTTGCGTAAGGGGCATCGTCGCGCAAATGGCGATACGTCACCTGCGGATAGAGTTGACCGGCGGCACCCGGCAGGGTGATCATCACGTCTTTGGTCTGCCCCGGTGAGATGGCAATCTCGGTGACCGTTTGCGGGGTATTCAGCGCAAAACCATCCCGGTTATGTAAAACAAACTCCTGCGGGCTATCATTGGCATCCAGGATTCGGAATGTCGCGTTAACCGAGTGCAGCCCCATTAAGCGGATCGCCACATTGGTGCCTGCGGCTGCGGTCAATGTTTCCGCGGGAGTATCACGGCTGATGCCTTCATTCCCATTGATAAGAAAGTATTGCGGCTCATAGGAAGCGAAAACCGGATCATCGCCCTCGGCAGTGTGATAACGGGGATCTACGGTACTAAGCACCCAGTTCCATTCCGCGTCATAGGCCGGGCCGCCCTCATTGATGGTATCTATAAAGTTACCACTCCCGTCCACGGCCCGCACGATAAAGGCGCCGTACATTCCCATCTCCAGGTGTTTAACCGTGTGCACATGGCAATGGTATTTGTGACTGCCCACATAGCGGCTGTCGACGTTAAAGGTATAAGTATCGCCGCTGGTGGATGCACCGGTCTCGGGCACACCATCTTCGCCTTGCGGCACATCCAGTCCATGAAAATGGATAGTGTGGCCATCATAGGGCGCCGGTTCCACCGCCATCATGCCGGGCATTAATGTCACACTGGCTTCGGCACCCACGCCAAGCTCCAGCAGCGGACCCGGTAATTGTGGGTTCATGCAACCGCCCGGTGCCGTTGAGCCCATCACGCAGTAAACCCAGAATTCTATCGGTTCATTACCCAGTGTTTTGGTCATGGGCATTACTCCCAGGGTAATACCGTTACTGACATCAATGGCATGACTTTTTACGGGTATCAATCCAACTACCATGGCACAGGCAAATGCCTGATAGCGCAATATGCTGCGTAAGTCTTTCCGAATGCCATTGTTGTTCATACTCGTTAACCTTTCATTCATCACGAACTATTGCGCGATAATATAAGTTGCCGTGCCATTTAGATACACGCCATTGCCTGTTTCCATTTGTGCCGAGTGAACATGGACGGGATAGGTACCTGGCTTGTCCAGTGTATAAAGCACCATGGCGGTGGAACCACGCTTGACGTTGACGGTGGTAACCCACGGCGCATCGGCAATATTGTCAGCCTTTACGCCATCCTGGCTGATGATCTGGAAATGATTGGCGTGAAAATGCAATGACTGGTCGTACTGGCCGGCATTGACGATACGTACCAGGAACGTTTCACCCACCGTCCCTTCCAGGGTTGACAGCGGATCCTGTTTGGCGGCAAAACCGTTTTTGCCGTTCAATAAAAAGTAGTTGGGGTTATATTGTGTCGTGTCCACGGGCAAGAACGTCGACACCCGGTTCCAGCTGTCATCCATATCGGTAATCACCCAGGTGCGTTCCTGGTCGAATGCGGGACCACCTTCCCAGGCGGTATTGGAACCGTCCGCCGGGCGCACCACCACCGCGCCGAACATTCCCATTTCACGGCTACGCAAATCTGGATCGTAATAAAGATAGACACCGGCTTGCTGGGGTGTAAATTGAAAATTGCCTGTTGCGCCGGAGACAATCAATGGTGTGCCTGTTAACAATCCTGTCACTTCAAAGCTGTGATCGAGAAAATGATCATTCACCACTTCGACATTAACCGTTTGTCCTGTCACCGCTTCAATAACCTGTCCTGGCACATCGATCTGTGCCAGCGTTTGAGAAAAGCCCCACACCGGAAATGTGTCGGCACCGTTGCCGCTAATTTCACTGGCGGTAATCTCCAGGTCGCCCAATGCCACAAAAAAGTTGTAACTCACCGGATCCGGAACAGGTGGAGGTGGCGCCACATCATTGTCCTGATTGACAACCTCCACCCCGGGTACGGTTAATCCATCATAGTTTGCATCATTACTTTGCACCGTTAACTGAACGCTGTAACTGATATCACCGTCAACGTCACTGTCGTCCATACCGGTAACCGTCACCGTCTGCGCTGTGTCCCAGTTACCGGCATCAAACACCAGGCTGGCCGGAAGCACTGTACCCTCTGACTCATCACTGCTGAGCGCACCGATGGTCACCTCAGCAGCCGGTTGCGCATCAAGCACAACAGTAAACTCATCACTGGTAGCATCTTCCGACGTCATCAATCCAGCGGCAGGCGTTACAGTAATGCCCGGCGTAGCCGGGGTATCGTTATCCTGGTTGGTAACAGATACCGGCGCAATGGTAATGCCGTCATAATCGGCATCGTTGCTTTGCACGGTGAATTCAACCTGGTAATCCCTGTCACCATCCACCACGGTGTCATCCACCCCGGTAACGGTAATGTCCTGAACGGTATCCCAGTTACCGGCGGTAAATTCCAGCACTGCTGGTTCGACGGTGCCCTCCATGGTATCGCTGCTGGCAACATTGATGGTCACCACATCCGAAGGCTGCGATTCCAGCACCAAGGACACGGTCGTTGCGGTGGCATCTTCCGAAGTCACCAAGCCGGCGGTAGGCGTTACGGTAATGCCCGGCGTAGCCGGGGTATCGTTATCCTGGTTGGTAACAGATACCGGCGCAATGGTAATACCGTCATAATCAGCATCGTTGCTTTGCACGGTGAATTCAACCTGGTAATCCCTGTCACCATCCACCACGGTGTCATCCACCCCGGTAACGGTAATGTCCTGAACGGTATCCCAGTTACCG
>JASFMT010000152.1:0-7990 GCA_050117455.1 Gammaproteobacteria bacterium
AACCTTTGCTTACAAGGATTATTCCGATTTTGACAATGCCACCCAGTGGAGTATTGCACCCAGCGCCATGTACCGCATCGGGCAGGGCATCGACCTGCTGACGCAGGTGCAATACACCGATTACGAGTCCGGGCTAGTTGACGGCAGCGATACTTCTCTATACCTGGGGATTGCCTTCAGCCTGGAGGCCATGTTCAACGACAACATTGGTGAGCGGGATTCCATATTGAACCTGGAACACAGTTACATTGATTAGTGGAGACGTAACATGAATACAACCAACTTAACCAGAACTTTACTGATACTGGCAACACTGTTGCCGGTATCGGTCCTGGGTCAGGAAATGGATCATTCCATGATGTCCCATGATAACCCGCAGGAACAACAGGGGATGAACCACGACGAACCACACGACAACATGTCACAAGAGCACATGTCCATGGATGGTGATCATAAAGAGCACCGCGGTGATTCTCCATCCACGATGCTGCAGCGGCTCAGTGCATTACCGCCCAGCGGCAAAAGCCGCGAAGCCAATTACGACGGCAACTATATGATGCAGAGTACGGCAATCGATCAGTCGCTGGAAACCCGTTGCGCATTGGCCAGCCGTGGACTCATGATGCTGGACAATGACGCCTGGGCAAAATGCGGTGGCAAACCAAAAGGGTGGTCCAAAGGCATTGGCAACAACAGCCGGTCGAACATGGAGCATGGTAACCACAAAAACCATAAGTAAATTCACCCTTTTCCGTCGGCTGTTACGCTATTGACAGATACCGATGACACCGGGGGGCAGTGCTAACGTGGGATTTGCCTTGTTAAAAACACTCACAGTCAAGGGTTGAAACCAGCGTTCTGTGCCGTTTAGCCGTTCAAACTTTGGGCGGCTAAACGGCATCCTGATGAACAACGATCCTGTTGCCAGCCTGTCTTACTAACTGTATAACAACATCGTTTGCTATATACTTGGCGAATCCAGGGTGTGTCAATAAACAACCATTTTGTCGTCACCAGGCGTTTCCAACGGTTAGCGAGGTAGCAATGCAGGCTGTCAGGCAACATATTCTGGCTAAACTTGCCAACATTAAACTGGAGGAGCGCATTGCGGTCTTCTGGTCTTTCCTGTATTTCTTCTCGCTGTTATGCAGCTACTATATTATTCGCCCCATCCGCGATGAAATGGGCGTGCAGGGTGGTGTTGAAAATTTACAATGGCTGTTTACCGCCACGTTTGTCGCCATGCTGGCTATCGTGCCGTTGTTTGGCTGGATCAGTTCCCGTTTTCCCCGTAAAAGATTTCTGCCCATTGCCTATTATTTTTTTATTGCCAACCTGATTTTTTTCTATGTGGCGTTTAACCTGGATATCGATAAACTTTATATTGCCCGGGTATTTTTTGTCTGGGTCAGTGTCTTTAACCTGTTTGTTGTCTCGGTGTTCTGGAGCCTGATGGTAGACGTGTACAACAACGAACAAAGTAAACGATTGTTCGGGTTCATTGCCGCGGGAGGCACTGTCGGCGCTATCAGCGGCCCGGCCCTCACCGGGTTACTGGCCGTGCCCGTGGGCAAAGTGAACCTGCTGATTCTGTCCGCTGTATTTTTATCCGTTGCCGTATTTTGTATGAAACGCATTATTCACTGGCACGACAACAGCAACCGGCCAGACCAGCCCGGACAGTCGATATTGCCAGACAAGGAACAGGCGTTAGGTGGCAGTATCGTCGATGGTGTGAAACTGGTGTTTGCATCGCCGTACCTGTTGGGCATTTGCCTGGTGATGTTGTTATACACCACCTTGGCGACCTTTCTTTATTTTGAGCAAGCCCAAATTATCAAGGATAATTTTGTTGACTCCAACACCCGTACCTCAGTGTTCGCCACCATCGATTTTGCCACCAATACCTTAACACTGCTTTTCCAGCTGTTTTTAACCGGCCGTCTCATCCAATGGATTGGCCTGGCCTGGACGCTGGCATTGATACCCTTATTGTTGGCGGGCGGCTTTATGGCGTTGGGTATCGCACCTATTGTGATGGTGCTGATTATCGTACAGGTTATACGCCGCGCCGGTAACTATGCCATCATGCGCCCGGCGCGGGAAATGCTTTACGTGGTGGTCGACCGCGAGTCCAAGTACAAGGCGAAGAACTTTATCGATACCGCGATTTATCGAGGTGGTGACGCGGTCAGTTCCTGGTTATTTACCGGCTTAAAGGCGATGGGCTTAACCATTTCCAGTATTGCGTTTATTGCCGTCCCACTGTCATTAATATGGGCATGGGTGGCCTACCGGATGGGATTGTGGCAACGCAAGCTCAGTAATGAGTAGCATGATTGCAGATTTTCTCAAATCGTATTAAAAAAACCTGGCAAGAGGAGGCTCGGCCATGAGTATGTTTGACAAACCCATCAACCGCAGGGTATTTCTTCAAACCGCGGCTGCGGCCGGGGTTTCCATTCCCTTACTGGGATCGCCCCTGGTATTTGCCAACACCAAAAACGCTATACGCAAAGCGATTCCTAAAAGTGGTGAACTGCTGCCGGTTATTGGAATGGGATCTTCGCGTACCTTTGATGTCCATGATGATCCGGAGCAACTGGATCAACTGGAGAAAGTGTTACAGGCATTCCTGGACAATGGAGGCTCTCTCATTGATTCCTCGCCCATGTACGGTTCCTCGGAAGAAGTTATTGGAAAACTGTTAAAGCGCGTCAACAACAAGGACAAGCTATTTTCTGCGACCAAGGTCTGGATTGATGGTAAGGAAGAGGGTATCCGGCAAATGAACCATTCCATGAAATTATGGGGTGTAAAACAGTTCGACCTTATGCAGATTCACAACTTACGGGACTGGGAAATTCATCTTGAAACGCTAAAGCAGTGGAAAGCCGACGGGAAAATTCGTTACATCGGGATCACAACATCCCACGGGCGTTTCCACGATGAGCTGGCGTCTATCCTGGAAACGCAACCCTTTGAGTTTGTGCAGCTCAGTTACAATATTACCAACCGTGACGTGGAGGAACGTTTGTTACCGATTGCAAAAGAGCGAGGCATTGCCGTGTTGGTTAACCGGCCGTATCAGCGGGGGAGCCTGTTTCGCACCGTCAAAGGTGAAAAATTACCGGAATGGGCAAAGGAAATCGACTGCGAAAGCTGGGCCCAGTTTTTCCTGAAATTTATCGTGTCCCATCCGGCGGTCACCTGCGTGATTCCGGCCACCTCCAAACCGCACCACATGGTTGACAATATGCAGGCCGGCTACGGTGCTTTGCCCGATGCCAAAATGCGCCAACGCATGTTGCAATATTTTCAGTCCTTATAGCAGTAGCTATAACGCGAACTACGATAGACACCGGCTTACAGCCTCTTGGGGTTTAACGAGTCGTGTTTATCCCTTACCGTTATAGTTACACCATCGCTAACCATCTTTTCGCGAAACAGCAGTATTTCAACGGGCGCTTTTTGATCGCTGGTTAAATGTTTAGATAATGTGTGACTCTATTTGCGGTCACCGGGTTTTTCATCGGCATAACGCCAGATGTCCACATCTTTACCCGTTTCCCGAATATGATCAGCCCGGTCGCTAAGGTAACGCTGAAAGCTGGGTTGCTTTTTATACGCATCCGACAGTACATAGGAGAAGATAGATTGCGTATGAAATACCTTAAATGAGCCTTCGGTACGAATGACTTCCTTGCCTTCGGTGTTAAAAACGACAATGGACGGCGCAAAGTTGATATCTAACGCCTTGGCCCACTCACGGGCGGTGGTCTTTTTGCCGCTGGGTGTTACCACCGGGGTTTTCGACCACATATCCAGTTGAACAACTTTGAAGTTTTTTATAATTTCCCTGAGTTTTTCGTCAGGCAGCACTTTTTTATGCAAGGTATCACAATCCGGGCAATCTTTTTGCTCAAAGAACACGGCAATCGGTTTTTTGTTATTTTTACCGACCTCAAGATCATAGGGTTTGGCGTCGAAAAAATCTTCTTTGTGCAACTTTTTGCTGCCACCGGTGGCGGGAAGATTCGCCTTTACATACTGCAGGTAACTGACGTCGTCTTCTTTTTTATTGGCGACGTAATCAAGATCCACGCCAAATTTAGTCGGTGAACGATAGCCATTCAGCCGCAGGACAATTTTTCCGTTCTCGTCGTAAAACAGTAGTGTTGGCGTAAACTGGACCTTTAGAGCCTCAGCGAGCTTTTTCTCCGTATATTGCTTACCATTGACGTAAGTGACTTCGCGGTCCCCCCACATGTTAATCCCAACAATGTCGAAGTTGTTCTGAATTTTTTCTCTAATATCCTTTTGCGCCATGTTTCGTTCAACCAGGGCGTTACAGTAGGGGCATCCAGCCTGGTTAAAAAATATGATGAGCCGTTTATTCGATTCTTTGGCCTCCTCGATATCTTCGGGAATATTGAGGAAACTTTCCTTAAACCATTCGGGGTATTCTGTGATTTTGGCTCCATAGAATTCCCCTTCCTTTTTGGCCTCGGCAGTATCAGTTAATAACAGAAAAGCGCTGCCAAACGCAGCAAACAAACCAAGAATATAGGCAACATAACGTTGGGCCATGTTCGATGTCCTCAGATAATAAAATGAATGACAGACTAATAATTTATTCGATTAATTATAGCAATATAGGTTCACAGCTTAATGCCAAGACGGGATTGTACGGAACGTTACCTAAATTACTATATAGAACAAAATGTTACAATATAATATTGGTAATTGATATGGACCGAATACGGCCCGGCAGGAGGACAACGGGATTTGAACTGAGAATAGCTTATCAGCGATTCGCCAATAAACAAAACGGCATGCAGGTATATTGCCTGCGAAGCGCAGGCAATATCGGGACTTTACAAATCTTTACAGAACGTAAATAAAGCGGGACTAGTAAAACAAATCATTCAACAATATGAAACATTTGCGAAAACCGCACGGAGTCACCGACTTTCGTCGCAACAATCCGGATCTTCCCCTGCTGGGTCTTTACCTGCTCATCATCTGTATGAAGGGTTAACATCAAGTCACCGGTACCGAGCGCTTTTTTCCCTTTTACCTTCCACGTGATATTTTTGATGAACATTTCCCGCCCGGAGGTTGTGGCGAAAAGATTATCATAGTTTTGCTTCATTTCCACCAGGCCTGTCCGGCTTTTTGTCCAGGTCGCATTGGCAAACAGATGCATAAGTTCCGTGACATCACCGGTTTCATAGGCACTCACGTATTGGGTTACAAGATCCTGTAACTCGGCCGGGGTAGGGAAGTCCGGTTTACCTTTTTCAGCGGTGGCTTTTTTTGCCGGCGGTAGAAAATCCGGATTCCTTGTTTTGCTTACCACTTTTTTGTTGTCTAACGTAAAGTTGGTTATATAATTCTTCCCGAGCAAACGCCGAATGGTGATGTTTAAATCCCCGGTGATCGTTTTATCGATATTCGGGTTGGCCATCTTTACCCGGGCACGATACTTGGCGGTACCACGAATTTCACCATAGTCATGTTCCCAGAAAAAAGAATCCAGATTCAGCCTGCGCTCATTCGAATTACGGATTAACGTCTGGTAGTCTTTTTTCACACTATTTAACGAGGCAAAACTGCTTGAATAATCTGCATCCGCAAACAGGGACATTAACTCCCGGGTTTGGCCTGCCTCGAAAGCAACAATAAACTGGTTAATTACATCTTCGATTTCGGTACGGGAAATACGATGGCGCGTAGCTATCGGGCGTTTCGCGATGTCGCGCTCCGTTGTTTTCGCTGTTACCGTGGTTTCGGCATCTTTCCGTTCTGGCTGTTTTACCGGGGCTGTGGAGCGGTCTTTCGCTTTAGCCGCTGATGCCAGTTCAGAATTATCGTCAGATTCATCCAGCGCTATTTTTGCCGCTTTAACTTCTTCGGCGAGTAAAGTTTTTGCTTTCGGATCGTTGCCGAATATCAAGGTATCCGCTAAAGATAACAGGGCTTGTTGGTCGTAAATAGCTGCAACATCACCTGTGCTGGCTTTGGTTCGTGTCGTTTTGATTTGGCGCGCGAGCATTGAGGAAAAGTCAATGTACCAGTCTGTTGTTTTGACGGTTTGTTTTTCACGTTTGCTCAGCCGGTTCCATTGCGTAATGAAATCATCAATCAAGTCCTGGCTCCAGCTGTTGCCTTCCATCATAAGCTGGGCAATCAATTTTAGATCCTGGGTGCGAATCCCGATGGGTTTATCGTGTTGCTTTTGACTGGCTACCACCACACGTGCATTATCCGTATCCGGATCCTTTGTGTCGAATTTGTTATAGAACATGGATATAAAAATACCCAGTGTTCCTAACAAGGCTACTACCTCTTTGTGGTGACTTTTTATATAACCTAAAACGGAACGACCGCCGCTTTGCACCTGAAAATCGGTAATTGGTTGCGCTGATGGTGGCGTCGCAGCGCGTTGTCGCATTTGAGGCGAGGCGGAAATCGGACGCGATTGCGCCGCTGACCTTGGCTGCTGTTGCGCGGTTTGTGGTTTAACCTGGCGCGTCGAGCCAGGCGCCGGTTTTAATACCGGCGGCGCCGCTTTTTTCTGCGACGCTGCCTGGTTAGAGGCCGGATCGGTTAACATCTTGTGCAAGTACAAGAAGTCCTCTCGGGAAATCCGTCCTTCTGCATATTCTTTCGCGATAGTATTTAAATCAATTTTCTTTGCCATAATTGAATACTCTGGCGGGAAGGGGTAAACCCCAAACGGCGTTTACGTAGTATATTGTCTAAGTATCATTGTATAACTAAAAACCGGTAAAAATCGACGATTTTTTATAAACAAGATATGCTTTACGGTGAATAACATATATTGCATATAAATCTTTATTATGCTAATAAAACAATATGTTACAGAATATTATATATCGCTAATATAGTTAGAATGTAATAAAAACATTATTGATATCATTAAAATTTACCAAAGACAGGTTACAACTGTACTAAGTAACATCATTAATAATAGTTGCCAAATTACGTAGTCAGTAGCTCGGTCGCTTTGTCGATTTCTCTGCGTTTGCGATATTTCAATGTGCCATTACAGCGGGGTTGTTTAAATAAAATACATATATGTCGTAGCAGGCGGGTTTACTATCGGTCTCCTGTTCAACTCAACCCTGGTGTTGCTTGTTTGTAGTAAAACCCCCTCGTCATCCTGAATGGAAGTGGTTAAACCAGAGCTGCAATATCCTATTGAAAAAACTGACAGGAATAGACAAATTTAAGATTGCTATGAATGAACGTTCTATAAATAGTAATGGTATTAAGAAAACCGACTATACAACGGCGATGTCGCGTCCTGGCTTTACCTTACTGGTATTTATCGCAGGAGTCACAGGGCTAGCCGGCTGCGATACTAAAGATACGAATGGTGCGAATCAGGAGAACATAAGTGTACCTGACGTGGTCGGTCAAAACGAATATCGAGCGTCCAGTACGCTGGTAGAGATGGGATTTGACGTCAAGACGATTTATGAAAATAATACCGCGCCCATTAGCAAAGTCGTCGATCAAAAACCCAATCCTGCTACTGAAACAAGCGCAGGCGCCAGTATACAGATTACTGTATCCAATGGTATTCCGGTTCCCAAATTGACAGGGATGACTGAAACCGGGGCGGAAGATACATTAGTGGACGCCGGGTTCGGTTTCGAACCGGATTATGTCGATAGTAAAAAGAATATCGGCAAAGTGATTAGCCAGAATATAGAACCCGGCGAACTCGTCAGCAGCGGAACATCTGTGGTGGTCACCATATCAAACGGCATTGCGGTACCCGATGTGGTTGGTAAAAATAAGGGCGAAGCACTACAAACTCTGGAAGAAAAAGGTCTTAAATACACGCTGGCACGCACAAACAGTTTTGAACGCATTGGACAAATCATAGACCAGAAAATCAAACCTGCTACACGCGTAGACGTTGGCACTAAAATTCCATTAACACTCTCTAAAGGTA